>JBLHVA010000099.1:0-6654 GCA_047630005.1 Candidatus Endobugula sp.
AATACCACATTTGGTATTCGGGATGCTTCTGATCTGTCGGCAAAACCAACGATTGAGTCTGGTGTTAATATAGGTGCTGGTGCGGTGATCGTAGGGGATATTGTCATTGGCCATCACAGTAAAATTGCTCCAAATACGGTGGTGATCGAAAGTGTTCCTCCATTTTCCACTGTTTTTGTTAAGCCCACAGTGATAACAAAAGACGCTTAGTGAGTGTTTAGAGGTTAATGAATTGCCGACATGAATAAGATTGGTGTTGTAGTTATTGGTAGAAATGAAGGTGAGCGCCTCAAAACATGTATTTGTTCATTAGCTGTATCAGATGTGCATCTTGTTTATGTTGATTCTGGCTCTGAAGATGGCAGCGTTGATTTCGTACAAAGCCAGGGGTTCGATGTGTTGTCGTTAGATATGTCGGTGCCTTTTAGTGCGGCTAGAGCAAGAAACGAAGGTTATAGATATTTAATCTCTCATTATAAAGCGATAGAGTTTATACAGTTTGTTGATGGGGATTGTGAAGTCGACTCCGATTGGTTACTTACCGCTTTTTGCCACCTCGAGAGTCATCCAAAGGTCGTCGCTACATGTGGTCGCAGAAAAGAACGGTTTCCAGAGCGCACTATATATAACCAGCTGTGTGACGTGGAGTGGAATACGCCGATTGGTATAACGAATGCAACCGGCGGTGACTTTATGTGTCGAGTGCAGGGCTTGGTTCAAGTTAATGGTTTTTCTCCGAAAGTGATCGCTGGAGAAGAACCGGAACTTTGTTTTCGTTGGCGTCAGCAAGGTTGGTTAATAGAGCGTTTAGATGCAGATATGACTTTACATGATGCGGCGATAACCAGTATTAAACAATGGTGGAAACGTTGTGAGCGCACGGGTCACGCTTATGCTCAAGGCTTTGCTCTGCACGGTAATAGCAAAGAGCGCTACTACCGAAAAGAAGTGATCCGAATAGTGATCTGGTGTCTGTTGCCACTATGCTCAATTATTTTGTCTTTTTCTATCACTCCTTGGGCATTATTGTTGTTGAGTTTGCCGTTTATAAAAACAATGCAGATTTTTCTACATGAGCGAAACTCTCTGCATGGTTCGCTGGCTTTTTTTTATGCAGCATCCTTGATGTTTGGGAAATTCGCAGAAGGGCGTGGTGTTTTTCTGTTTATGATTAAAAAAATTCGCGGCCACCATTTTAAAATTATTGAATACAAGAAGTAAATTACATATGCAGTGCTACGATATGGTTTTCTTTTCTCATGCTTATTAATAAAATCACCTCTGCTTGGCATGCGCTTTCATCGCAGCTATTTAAAGATAGCGGTATGCAAGCGCTCATGCTTACCAGTTTTTTTGGTAATCTAGTTCGATTGTCGAGTAACTTGGTAGTGGCTAGGTTATTAAGCCCGGAAGCCTTTGCCATAACCGGCTTGGCTGCCTCGGTTATGTTTGCGTTCAATATGATATCTGATGCTGGTTTTCGTGCATTTATTCTGCGCCACAAAGAAGGTGATGAAACATACTTGTTGAAAACATTATGGACGCTTAGGCTTGTTCGTAATACGATTATTGCTGTTTTAATGTTTGCATTTTCAGATGCTATAGCAAGCTATTTTGCCATTGAAGATTTAGCTCTTGTATTGAAGGTGCTTTGTTTGGCTTTTATTCTTGAGGGTTTTGTACCTATCGGTTTTTTGGCGATAGAGCGACAGAATAAAATTGCTCGAATAATGTACGTACGATTTTCTTGTTCTGTTATATCTACTATGTTTATGGTGTTGGGCGTATATTACACTCAAAACTATTGGCCAATGATTGCCGCTATGATCGTAAATCATGCGCTGTATATTATAATAGGGTCGTTTTTCATTGGGTGGCATGGGTCCGGTTTTGCATTAAATAAAAAGATATTTCTTGAGCTTATGGCTTGGGCTAAATATATTATTCCATCGAGTGTTATAACGTTATTGTTGGTTCAATTCGATAAGTTGATGCTTGGCAAAACGCTGAGTATGGCTGAACTGGGAATTTATTTTATAGCGATCAATTTTTCTGCTGCAGCGGCAACATTTACGATCGAATACGCTCGTGGGGTTTTGCAACCCTACTTTTCTCTCATTTATCGTGAGTCTCCTGAGCTTTATCTTGAAAAGGTCTACCAAAAAAAACAACGCCTATCTATGTTGTTTGCATTCTTGCTTGGGGTGTTGAGCGGCGGTAGCTATTTATTTTTTGACTTTTTCTATGATGACCGCTATTCATCGGGAGGTCTTTATTTGTCAATATTGTTAGTAACGCCTATCATGACGTTGATTACTTATTCATCAGAGGTCACTCTCATTCTTTATGGACATTTGAAGACAACGTTGATAGCCAATATTATACGGCTAATATGGTTTTTTGGGGGGGCAATGTGTAGCTACTTTTGGTTTGGCACGATTGGTTTGCTTGTCACAATTATGACAGTAGAGCTTCTGCCAGCGATCTATATGCTTTCACGTCTTACCTATTATCGCGCAGTACGAATAGGACAAGAGGCTTTGATTATTATAATGGCTGTCATAGGCTTTACGGCTTCACGTGCTATTAGTAACGCTTTTTGAGTTAATCACCTATGAATATCATTATTTTTTCCCCGTCATGGCCTAAAGGCGTCGATGCAAATGGAATAGTAACCTATTGCGACAACATGGTTTCAGCACTTAAGCGCAAGGGGCATCGTGTATTTGTCTTAGCCGGTAGTAGAGGGGAAGGTGCAGCGGGTAATGATTGCTTCAATGTTACTGGTTACAAGCCTAGTTTTTTAGATAGGGTGTTTGGAAGAATTGGAGAGTTTTTTTCGACGGGTTTTAATCAGTATTATCTTGGTGCTAAATCTATCTTGTACGGTATCCGTGAAATTGAAAAGAAAGCAAAGATTGATGTTCTCGAAATGGAAGAATCTTTTGGCTGGCATTATTTTTTGCAGAAAAGAGTCGATTTTCCTATCGCAATGAGGCTACATGGCCCACATTATATTAATGGCACAATGGGTTATAAAGAGTTAACCGCTAGTGATCTTCAGCGTTTTAAGAGAGAGGAGCGAGCGTTCCGTGCCGCTAGATATGTGAACGCACCATGTCGCTGGATACTAGATGAGCCTCAAAAAAAATTCGGTATTTCATGGCCTGTGCAGAAGGTATTTTTTAATCCTATTTCGGTCCTTAATGAGGATGAATGTTGGTCGCCATCTACTTATATCAAAAAACAAGTATTGTTTGTAGGCAGATTTGATGCGCATAAAGGCGGCGATCTTGTTATACAGGCGTTTGCGAAAGTGTTAGCCTTTGATTCTGCGGTGACATTGATTTTTGCTGGGCCGGATAGGGGTATTGAGTTGCCAGGAGGCGAAACACTGTTTGTTCATAATGCGATTAAAAAATATATCCCCCAGTCTCAAGAGGGCTGTGTTGAGTACGTGGGTTTAGCTGACGCTGAACAAGTAAAGTTACTTAGGCAGCAATCTCACTTTACTATAATGGCATCTCGAAATGAAAACTTTCCCTATGCAGTGATTGAGTCTTTAGCGTCAGCAGCCCCTATTATTGCTGCTAATGTTGGCGGAATTAGAGAAGTGTTTGACGATAAGGTAAGTGGAGTTTTTTTTGAAGGCTCTAACGTTGACGATCTCGCAGACAGGATGATTGCGTTGTTGCAGGATGACTGCTTGCTCCGTGATATTTCTGTTAATGCTTATAATCATTGCCAATCTTTTTTTTCTCCTGATTTAATCGCTCAGAAAGCTGTTAGCTTTTATGAGCAAGCAATCATTGATTTTAAGCGATAAGGTTTGCTTATGTTTATATTGAAAGTCACTTTGTCTCGCTACTGCTCATGATTGTTTATGGGATTAAGTTGGCTATTCTTTCTGCCATTGCTATTTTGTCGGTAGTGTTTTCTAGTAAAACGATATTTTCGTCGGGGCTTGGAAAGCGTATTGTTGCTTTCTGGATTATTGCTTTGCCGCTTATCTTTTTTTTGAGGAATGAAGCCTTAACATTAATGGCGGGTTTGTTTTTACTTGTTTTGGTCAATAAAAATAATTCAGGTTCTATTTTTACTATTGCTTTTTTTATAGGGGTTTTAGGTGCTATACCTGATTGGGTTGAATATCATGTTTCTGTGCCAGGGATCAATTATTTGATTACATTGTCATTTTATAAAATAGCTGTTATCGCATTGTTAGTTCCTTTACTTCTTCAGATTGGAGGCGAGAATCGACTTAAATGGAATGTTGCGGATAGTCTTGTTTGTTTGTTTGTTTTGGTAACAACATTACTGACTTTTCGTGAAGGGAAGCTGACTAGCGTATTGCGCTTTTTTGTAGATAGTTGTTTGATTTATATTGTCCCTTATTTTGTTATTAGTCGCTTGGTTAAGACAATAAACGATTTCCATTATTGTGCAGTTGCTGTGTTAGTGTTTTCAATTATAATTTCGGCTATTTTGTTTGTTAGTCAGGTTGTCCAGTTAGATATTTATGAAGCGTTTAACCCCCGCAGTAAATACAACATTATTCGAGAATATCGAGGCGGTTTTTTGCGGCTTTCGGGGCCGTTATCCAGCCCGTTGATTGGGTTTACTATGCTGTCAGGCTATTTGGCATTAGATATACTGAAGAAACATATTTCAGTATTGCCTGTTATTCGCTGGTTGATCATATTGATGTTTTTTTTGGCCGTGTTGTTTAGTGGTTCGAGAGGTGGCTTGTTTAGTTTTATTCTAGGGGTCGCTGTTTATTGGTACTTCATAAAACTTTCAAGTGAAAAACGCGTATTGTTGGTTCTTTCGGTTGTTATCTTGTTTTTGGCAGAATTGTTGTTTGGTATAAGCGCTATGTTTATTTATGAAGATGAATATGGCACATTTGATTATCGAGTTGAATTGTATACGGCATCATGGCTGTTTTTAAAGCAAAACCCCCTCTTTGGCATGCAAAACTTTCTCTATTCAGGTTATTTTGATCATTTGGTTACAGGGTTGGGGATTATTGATATCGTGAGTACGTATTTACAAATCGTATTGAAGTATGGATTCGTGGGTTTGTTTTTGTTTTTTAGTATGTTTTTATCCATTATCATCCCGTTGGCTAAACGGCTGTTGTCTATAGGGGTAAGCGTGTCAGATGTTGACCGCTATATGACAATGTATTTTGCTATCAATATAGCGTTAATGTTTATTATATCGACTACTAGTATGATATCGCTTCTCCCTATATTTATTATGATTAACATTTCATTCGGGCGAGCAATACTTGCGAGATATTAGCCCGACATTTTTTGATATACTAATTGGAATTTTTTATGAGCAATAAAGTATTAATCACTGGTGGAGCGGGTTTTATCGGCTCTGCGGTAGTGCGGCATATTATTAATAATACGCAGGATATGGTTATTAATGTTGACAAGTTAACTTACGCCGGGAACCTATCATCATTAGATTCGATTGCGAGTTCAGATAGATATGTTTTTGAGCAAGTGGATATTTGTGACCCTTTAGTGTTACAGCGTGTTTTTTCAGAGCATCGACCAAATAAGGTGATGCATTTGGCGGCAGAGTCCCACGTAGATCGTTCTATTGATGGGCCTGATGAATTTATTTCAACAAATATTGTGGGTACATATAATTTACTAGAAGTCTCTCGACGTTATTATAGCTCGTTAAATGAAATTGAAAAAAATCAATTTATATTTCATCACATTTCGACGGATGAAGTGTATGGTGATTTAGGCGCTGAAGGCTTATTTACAGAAACGACCAGTTATGAGCCCAGTTCTCCATATTCAGCTAGTAAGGCATCATCGGATCACTTGGTTCGAGCGTGGCATCGTACATTTGGCTTGCCGGTCTTAGTAACAAATTGTTCAAATAACTACGGGCCGTTTCATTTTCCAGAAAAATTAATTCCCCTGACTATTTTGAATGCGTTAGCAGGTAAGCCTTTGCCGATTTATGGCGATGGTTCACAGGTGCGTGATTGGTTATATGTTGAAGATCATGCGCGTGCGCTTTATTGTGTTGTTACTCATGGGGTTATTGGTGAAACTTATAATATAGGTGGACATAATGAGCGTAAAAATATCGAGGTGGTACATACAGTTTGCAATATATTAGATGAGCTTAAGCCTGAGAAGCCGTCCGATGTTGGATGTTATCGTGAGCTAGTCACTTTTGTAAGTGACCGTCCAGGACATGATGTACGTTATGCTATCGATGCATCAAAAATTCAGAGAGAGTTAGGTTGGGAGCCAGATGAATCCTTTGAGTCAGGTATGCGTAAAACAGTTGAGTGGTACCTGTCTAACGAGATTTGGTGGAAAAAGGTTTTAGATGGTTCTTATCAGGGACAGCGTTTAGGTGTTATTTAACATTATGGCTGTATCGCAAACTAGTATTTTATAGCTTAGGAGAGAATGATTTGAAAGGTATTATATTAGCCGGTGGCTCGGGTACTCGATTACATCCCGTTACTATTGGTGTCTGTAAGCAATTATTGCCCGTTTATGATAAGCCGATGATTTATTATCCGCTAACCACATTAATGCTAGCCGGTATAAGAGATATTCTTATTATCTCTACCCCTGAAGACATTGGTCGCTTTGAGAAAATATTAGG
>JBLHVA010000100.1:0-6625 GCA_047630005.1 Candidatus Endobugula sp.
GATTGGATGCATTTCGGGCTTTCCTCCGTTGATGCTGTTTTTAAGACCATATCGTTATAGCGGCCTGCGGTAGCTTGTCTATACTCAAGGATAACGGTGTCTCTATAAATAAGTTGGGATAGATCTACGTGCGGTATTGTAAAAAAAGTTATGGCATATTTTTGTCGGTAGTTTTGGTGCTCGCGCCTATTGCGGATGCAGCGCCAAGTTATCGCCATATGAATAGTAAAGTACTTAACTCTATCGAGAAGACTTACGGGAAAGCAGCAAAAAATAGAATTGCGCGCTGGAGCCAAACCTTGGATCGTTTTGCGAGTAGTAAGTCGGCATCAGATGGTGAGATGACCCGTTTTGCTAATGACTATTTTAATCAAATTGAGTGGAAGTGGGATATAGATCATTGGGGTGTGGAAGACTATTGGGCCACGCCGGTGGAAACCTTGGGGACTCATGCAGGCGACTGTGAAGACTTCTCAATAGGAAAGTATTTTTCGCTGATTAACATGGGAATGGATACGAATAAATTACGTATTACTTATGTTAAAGCGCTGGAATTAAATTTAGCGCATATGGTATTGGCATATTACCCTACGCCACGTTCAGAGCCATTGATTTTAGATAATATTAACCAGACTATTTTGCCTGCTTCGCAACGCCAAGATTTGTTGCCAGTTTATGGTTTTAATGGGGATGGTATTTGGTTGGCTAAATCGACTAAGCGTATGGCTTCTGGAAAAAATATTGCGAAAAGCTTGCCAAGTTGGGGTCGTTTGAATAAGCGCATGCGTAAAGAATTGTTATAGATTTTGTTGTTAAAAGCGGTGTTAATAACCCGCTATGGCACACAATAAAAAGCCGCACTATTTAGCGCGGCTTTTTATTGTGTTGAATGTATCAGCGTAAAGTTAGCGCTTATCCATTTCTACATAGTTTCTGTGGGTATATCCGGTATATAGCTGGCGAGGGCGGCCAATTTTATAACTTCCGCTAATCATTTCTGCCCAATGCGCAATCCAGCCAACGGTACGGCCCGTGGCAAAGATAACGGTGAACATGTCCGTTGGGATGCCTATGGCTTTCATGATGATGCCTGAGTAGAAATCAACGTTTGGATACAGTTTACGTTGAACAAAATATTCGTCTTCTAAGGCAATTTGTTCTAAACGTTTAGCGATTGCTAATAAAGGATCATTCTCTAAGCCGAGTTCAGCAAGAACTTCGTCACAGGCTTCCTTCATTACTTTTGCGCGTGGATCAAAGTTCTTGTAAACACGATGTCCGAAGCCCATTAAGCGGAATGGATCATTCTTGTCTTTTGCTTTTGCAACAAAGGCATCAATATTGTCTATGTGGCCAATTTCAGCCAGCATAGTTAATACGGCTTCGTTCGCGCCGCCGTGAGCGGGGCCCCATAAAGCGGTAACGCCCGATGCGATACAAGCAAATGGGTTGGCGCCTGATGAGCCGGCAAGACGTACGGTCGAGGTTGATGCGTTTTGTTCGTGGTCTGCATGTAATAAGAAAATTTTATCCATGGCGCGAGCAAGCACCGGATTAATGTTTGGTTCATCACAGGGAGTGCCGAACATCATGTATAAAAAGTTCTCAGCGTAAGATAGTGAGTTATTTGGATACATGAAAGGTTGGCCAATGTGATGCTTGTAACACATGGCTGCCAGTGTGGGGATTTTTGCAATTAAGCGCATGGCAGAAATTCTGCGATGTTCAGGATTCGTGATATCTAATGAATCATGATAAAACGCGGATAGTGCGCCAATAGCACCGCACATCATTGCCATTGGGTGAGCGTCGTGGTGATAGCCGCGGAACAAGCGAACCATCGCTTCATTTACCATGGTGTGCATGGTGATGTCGTTTCTAAAGCTTTCTCGTTCCTCTGCGTTTGGCAGTTCGCCATTTAATAGGAGGTAGCACGTTTCTAAAAAGTCTGAATTGCTAGCGAGTTGCTCGATAGGGTAGCCGCGGTGAAGTAATACACCTTTGGCGCCATCGATGTAAGTAATGGCTGATTCACAAGCCGCTGTCGACATAAAGCCTGGATCGAAAGTGAAGTAGCCTTCAGATACTAATGAACGTACATCAATTACGTCAGGGCCAGTAGAGCCTGATAAAATAGGTAGATCGAATGTTTTGCCATCAATAGTGAGTTGGGCTGTTTTGTCACTCATAAAAGCTCCTGCTTTTTTATTGGATACAGCAAGGTAATATATACAGGCTGTATTCGTTAACAATGGTTGTAAAAAGTGTTCAAAGGTTGGATATAGACATATCGTTGCTGTTTACACACCAGCATAGATAGATAGCTAATTAATAATTCGTCATAAATATCCATTATAGGATAAAACGTGTTTTTTGCATTGTTCGCTGTACTTACGTTTATTTTTGCAGCTATGTAGTGATACTACCGTGTTATTTAATGAAATTATACTATGACCTTTTTCTCATTGATGACGTGTGCACCACGCTGAGGGTGAATGTGCTCGCCAATATACTCGCTTTTAGTGAGAAAAAAGTATCGCTTTATAAGCGGATACCTCAGTAACTAAGGTGCTTCAGCAAATCTATTTTTATGGTGTGCATGTGTTGTTGAAAAAAATATTTGTAGTATTACTACAGCGTATATTTACTATTTATAGTGCGTATTTGCCGTGTTTATGAGTTGGCAGCAATAGCGGTGTAGATTTGTCGTGTTAATTCTTGTTTTGTGAAAATCGATGAATGTAGCTCATCATTGATCGAAAAATAATCATTCCGTTTGTTTCTTGATGAATACCCTGTTTTTGGGCATTAAATCGGCCTTTTTATTTGTGTTTTAGTGTGGCTGAATCTATAATCCCGCCCGTTATTTAGGGCTTCGCTGGAATTTATAGCGTTGTTTGTCTATTCTCAATAGTATTTATGACTGTGGCAGATAGATTTGTTGCCTAATTATGCTGAATTGATGTGTGGTTACTCAACGTGGATTGTGTAGCGATAATACGTGAATGAAGTATTTTTGTGCGTTGTCTTGAGTTTGACAGTAGATAAATAATCACCTTGATGAAGAAGGTTATCTCTAGAAGTGAAAAACATTAGGGCTAATATTACGGTGAGCCATTGCCGCATAATTACCGTATTAATAGATGATGTGCGATGTGTTTTTTCCTTTTTCTCAGTTTTTTTGAGTTTGTTGCTGCACAACAGTGCGGGGACAGGCTTGCTTTATTTTGTTAGAAAATTATGCGCGCTCGACGTGGCGGTGAATATTCTCGCAATACATATGCTTTTTACTTGGAGTAGGTCCTATGGCGATTAGAACAGTTTCCTTTGACGGTATTGTCATTGGTGGTGGTGGTGCGGGTATGCGCGCGGCTTTACAGATGGCGCAATCAGGTTTTAAAACGGCGGTCATTACCAAGGTTTTCCCTACTCGCTCTCATACTGTTTCTGCTCAAGGTGGTATTACCTGTGCAATCGGTAGCTCGGATAAAGATGATGATTGGCGCTGGCATATGTATGACACCGTTAAGGGGTCAGACTATATTGGTGATCAAGATGCGGTTGAGTACATGTGTTCGGTCGGCCCAGAAGCCGTTTTTGAATTAGAGCACATGGGTTTACCGTTTTCTCGTACCGAAGAAGGGCGTATCTATCAGCGACCTTTTGGTGGGCAGTCTAAAGATTTTGGTAAAGGCGGGCAGGCGGCGCGCACGTGTGCTGCAGCAGATCGTACGGGTCATGCATTGTTGCATACGCTTTACCAAGGTAATGTAAAAAGTGATACCGTGTTTTTCAATGAGTGGTATGCCGTTGATATGGTGAAGAACCAAGACGGTGTGGTGACTGGCGTTATTGCTATCAATATCGAAGATGGCGAAGTGGTTCATATTAAGTCGAAGGCTACTGTAATTGCTACCGGCGGTGCTGGACGTATTTATGCGTCTACCACCAATGCACATATTAATACGGGTGATGGTATTGGTATGGCACTACGTGCTGGTTATCCAGTACAAGACATGGAAATGTGGCAGTTCCACCCAACTGGTATTCACGGTGCGGGTACGCTAGTAACAGAAGGTTGCCGTGGTGAAGGTGGTTATTTAATTAATAAAGACGGCGAACGTTTCATGGAACGTTATGCGCCAAACGCGAAAGACCTCGCGGGTCGTGACGTGGTTGCACGTTCAATGGTCTTAGAAATATTAGAAGGTCGTGGCTGTGGTGAAAATGGCGATCACGTGATGTTGAAGTTAGATCACCTAGGTGAAGAGACGTTAAACCAGCGCCTGCCAGGTATTCTTGAGTTATCTCGTACTTTTGCAGGTGTCGACCCGGTCAAAGAACCTATTCCGGTTATACCTACATGTCATTATATGATGGGCGGTATCCCGACTAATATTGATGGGCAAGCGCTCACTCAAATAGATGGTGTAGATACTGTTATTGAGGGTTTATATGCTTGTGGCGAAGCTGCGTGTGTATCCGTACATGGTGCTAACCGTCTAGGCGGTAACTCTCTGTTAGATTTGGTAGTGTTTGGTCGCGCCTCGGGTTTGCATATTGAAAAAGCATTAAAAGAAGGTATTGAGCATCGCGATGCATCGGAATCTGACATCGAAGCAGCCATGGCAAATCTTAACCGTCTTAACGCCAATACAGGTGGCGAGTCGGCATCAGTGCTTCGTGCTGAACTCCAACAAGTGATGCAGAATCACTTTGGTGTATTCCGCCGCGGTGACTTTATGGCTGAAGGCGTTAAAAAATTAGCAGATCTTCGGGTACGTATTAACAACGTTACGTTTAGCGATAAGAGTGATACTTTTAATACAGCGCGAATAGAAGCTCTTGAATTACAAAACTTGTTAGAAGTGGCTGAAGCTACTGCGATCCCTGCAGAAGTGCGTACTGAATCTCGTGGCGCTCATGCGCGTGATGATTTCCAAGAGCGTGATGATGAAAACTGGTTGTGTCATTCACTTTACTTCCCTGTAGACAAGAAAGTCACAAAACGTGGCGTGAACTTCAAGCCCGTCACAGTCGATACTTTTGAGCCTATGGCTCGTACCTATTAATTTCGAGAAAAGTAATCGGAGAGAAAGACAATGTTGAAAGTAGAAGTCTATCGTTACAATCCTGAAACGGATCAAGCACCGCATATGCAAACCTTTGAAGTCGAGACTAATGGTCGCGATTACATGGTATTGGATATTTTAGAATTGTTAAAAGCCGATCAAGATAATGGTTTGGTTTTCCGTCGCTCTTGTCGTGAAGGGGTATGCGGTTCTGATGGTATGAATATTAATGGTAAAAATGGTTTGGCGTGTATAACGCCATTATCTGAGTGTGTAAAAAACAACACTTTAGTACTGCGTCCGCTACCGGGTTTGCCAGTGATTCGCGATTTGGTCATCGATATGAGTCAGTTTTACGCGCAATATCGCAAGGTTGAGCCATTTTTGCAAAATGATGAGCCCGTACAAGGCATTGAGCGTCTACAATCACCAGAAGAGCGTGAAAAGTTAGATGGCCTGTATGAGTGTATTTTATGTGCATGCTGTTCAACTAGCTGCCCATCGTTCTGGTGGAACCCGGATAAATTTATTGGGCCTGCAGGTTTGTTGCAGTCTTATCGGTTTTTGGCCGACACCCGAGATAATGCAACCGATAAGCGTTTAGATAATTTGCGTGACCCGTTTAGCGTCTTCCGTTGTCACGGTATTCAAAACTGCGTGTCAGTATGCCCTAAGGGTTTGAACCCAACTAAGGCTATTGGTCATATACGCAGCATGTTGCTGTCGTAGTTGTAAATAGTTTTAAATGAGTAATACTTAATAATCGTCACACGGTTGTTAATCAATAGGTAAAGCTAACAAAAAAGTAAATGCCGTGGGGTGTTTGCTTTTTTCTGTACTTGGTTTTTGTTAGCGGTAAGAGATATCAATACGTTTGTAGTGAACTACAAACATGCAATGTAAGTGAGTAAGTGATGCACGAAAGTCAGATGGAAGCACTCTGGAGTACCGGTCATATTTCAGGTGGTAACGCAGCGTACGTAGAAGAATTATACGATGCATACTTGTACGACTCTGCGAGTGTTCCAGACGAGTGGCGTAATTATTTTGATCAATTGCCACGTATTAGTGAAAGCAGTAATGGTCCAGATACGCCGCATTCAACTATCCGTGAACAGTTTCGTGAATTAGTCAAAAATAGAGCCTTTCAGGTAACTGAATCTTCTGACTCAAATGTGATTGAACAAGAACACGCTAAACAAATTCAAGTCGCCCAATTAATACAACACTATCGCCGCGGCGGGCATTTAAAAGCTAAAACTGACCCGTTAAATTTAACGACTGCACCATCGTTAGAGCATTTAGATCTACGCTTTCATGGCTTAAGTGAAGCTGATTTTGAAGACGTGTTCGCAACAGGTGATTTGTTTTTTGGTAAAGATAATGCAAGTCTGCGTGAAATTGTTAACGAACTTGAAGCGACTTACTGTGGCTCTGTTGGCGCAGAACTAACCCATATTACAGAGCTGACAGAGCTTAAGTGGCTACAGCAACGCATGGAAAGTGCTCGCGGTAGACCTAGTTATGCGACAGATACCAAACGTAGTATCTTA
>JBLHVA010000101.1:0-6619 GCA_047630005.1 Candidatus Endobugula sp.
TACCGATTATCGGATCAAGCCGGGCATAACGACATTACGTTAACGGAACAGTAATGATGATTAAACTGTATTGAAAAAACACGTATAAGTCTTGTACACTAGCACGATAATAACATGCAGAAATACAGGGTGAATTCAGACAATGAAAGTGGTGCCAGAAAAATAATATTACGTATTTCACTAAGGTCAATTTTGAAAAACATTCAACCATATCGAAGAAAAAACAACTAAAAAAGTATTAGCTAATAAGACGTCAGCGGTAAACCGTGTGAATTAGTGACAAATGATAGGCAAGCGCTAGAGTCAACAGAACGCTACGACATAAGACAATTTAGCAGTAATTCTCATACTTTTTCAGGAATGATGGTTTGATTATTATTATTCACCTGTAATAAACTACTTTCCTTATCAAAAAAACCATAATATTCCATTTATTTAGGATAAATTAACAAAGGTTAGCTATTATTAAAGCATTATCGTAACCTTTATCCTAAGTAGCCGAATATAGAGATGTAGCTTTTGCCTAATTCTTATGAATTCCAAATAAAATGGTATCAGCGCCTCAGCATAAAGGCGCTAGCATTTTTTGTACTGCTAGCAATAACGGTGATTGGCGTCACAATCATGACCATGAGTATTGCCAGCCAAGAGATAACCGAACACTTAGCTTATGAAAAGCTAAGGAACGCCCAACAACAGGTGATTACAGGCTTATCTGAACGTACTAAAGTCGTCTCGACACTCGCCAGCACCATGGCATCTATTGCCGTCCATAGCCACCAAGTAAAACCCTTATTCCATCAAACGATTACCAACGTGATTAACAATGCTGAATCTAAGCCTATCGTTGTTGGTGGTGGTATATGGCCTGAGCCTTATGCCTTTGATAAGACGAAAATTCGCGACAGTTACTTTTGGAGCCGTGATCAGAACGGCAATTTAGATTTTTATAATGACTACAACCAAGCGGAAGGTAATGGTTATCATCGTGAAGAATGGTATGTGCCCTCGCGATACCTACAAGCAGGTCAGGTCTACTGGTCTAAGTCCTATATAGATCCTCATTCATTACAATCAATGGTCACAGTCACTGCACCTATGGTGCTGAATGGGGCATATCTAGGGGCGACAACCATTGACCTAAAACTTGATGGCTTACACGCTCTGCTAAAGGACTCTACTGCTAGATTTAACGGCTACGCCTTCGCCATGGATAGAAATGGGAATCTATTGTCTTTTCCCGATGAAAAAATGGCTAGACCTCATACCTCCGAAAACAGTCAACACATTACAGCCCCTTTTTTAACCATCACACAATTAGCGCAAAAACATATAGCCTTTAGACCGTTTAGCTCACATATAAATGATAACCATATAACCATACCAACGACAACAGGTAATGATGAGTTGTATATATTAGCAACAAAGATTGCCGAACAAAGCTATCAAATCACTTTAGATGAAGCGCTTGCCATTGCACATCGCATCCTGTTTCCAATCAAGGCGGCGGTCGAAGACGACCATTCAAAAAAACATGTCTTTCCTTTAACCAAGGATTACTTTTTAGATGAGGCGGCATTTGCCAGTGTGACAACCATGCCTACAACCGGCTGGTATATTTTTACTGTGATTCCCGTGAGTGAGGCCAGAAAATCATCTGAGCGCCTAATTTCAACCTTAAGTCTTTCCATCGTCGTCATTATGCTTATTGCCATTATTTTGGCCGGACTATTGCTTAAACGTATTTATGCTGATCCACTAAAAGAACTCATGCAAAAATTAAAGCAATATATTGATAAAGAAGATAGCGATAGCTTTATTAACGTCAATAATAAAGGCGAGTTTGGTGAGTTAGCCCACTGGTTTAATCAGCGCACCAATGAATTGTTAGCTACAAAAGAACAAGTCAACTCCCTTGCTTTTTACGATCCGTTAACCGGTTTACCTAATCGTAAAATGTTAAAAATTCATATTGATAAAAAATTAATTTCGGCACAAAAACATAAAACTTGTGGTGCCATAATTTTTTTAGATCTAGATCACTTTAAAGTATTAAATGATTCCTTAGGTCACGACAGTGGCGATCAACTCCTCATTGAATTTCGTAAACGCTTAGATCTTTGTCTACGCAAAGGGGATATGGCAGGACGTTTTGGTGGCGATGAATTTGTTATTGTATTGTCATTACCTATATTTAAAGATCACAACAAAACTAAAATCCCTTCGGCGATCGCAAAACAAATCCTATCGAGTTTATCCGAACCCTTTTTACTTGCTGGAAACATGTACCACATCACCGCCAGCATCGGCATTGCGATCTTTGATGAAGACAGTTCAAGCACCGAAGACATTTTAAAGTACGCTGACTCGGCCATGTATAACAGCAAATCTAACGGACGAAATACATACTGTTTCTTCGAAAATGGCATGCAGATAAAAGCCGATCAGCGTTTACGTATTGAGAAAGACTTACGCCATGCAATTGATAATGACGGCCTGTCTCTAGCGTTTCAGCCACAATTAACGACCGAAAATAAATGTCCTAGCCTAGAGGTGTTAGTGAGGTGGATTCACCCCAAAGAAGGATTTATTTCACCGTTAGATTTTATTTCTATTGCCGAAGAAAGCATGCTCATTCTTTCATTAGGTGACTGGGTTGTTAAGCATACCTGCGCGCAAATGAAAGCATGGGAGAAACAGGGCATTATTTTTGATCATGTCTCTATTAATATTAGCCCTATTCAATTTCAACAAGTCGGATTTGTTCACCATATTGCCAAAACCATTAGAGAAAGCGGTGTTCGCCCAGAGCAGGTCATGATCGAATTAACCGAAGGCGTTATCATCGACAACCCTGATCGAGTGGTTGAAAAAATATGTCGGCTGAAAAAAATGGGGCTTCGCGTCTCCATTGATGATTTTGGCACAGGCTATTCCTCACTCAACTACCTAAAGCGCCTACCACTAGACGAATTGAAAATTGATCGCAGTTTTATTCAGGAAATAACCAATGATCATTCCGATGTTGTTATTACCGAAACGATCATTAGCATGGCAAAAAACTTTGGCTACACCGTGATTGCTGAAGGTGTGGAAACTGTCGAACAAAAAGAAATTCTGATCGATAAAGGATGCCGATATTTTCAAGGGTTTTTATTTAGTAAGCCTTTACCTCCCTCCGATATCCCTGAGTACTTAAAGCAGTTAACGCCCTCTTCCGATGCAGATAGCCCTGTCGAGCACAATCCTTAGTCGCAATGAGGACAACAACGTTCTACAGCAAACGCATAACGAATCTAGTAAAAATGATAATAAGATCTTTATACAAAGAGAGATTCTATTATCCGTAAAACTTATACGCCAAAACACATAAAAAGTGATTTTATAGATATACCGTTAACCCATACCAAACAGGTAGCCGATTCAATACAGCTTTCCTCGGTACCCCCTTGTGAGGTAAACGCTACAAGCAGATAAAATAGCTTTCGTGCAAAGATCTCATAGTATACTAGCGACTTTTAACGACACACGATGGTAAAACAATGCCAAAACATGATTCTACACCCGCTATTACCTATGTGGTCAGCCAATATCCGGCTATTTCACACACTTTCATCTTGGGTGAAGTGGACGGTATAAAGGCACAAGGAGTCAACGTTAGTGTCGCATCTATCAACACCCCTGATAGGCCCTTTGAAAAATTAACCCATAGCGAGAAAACCGCCTACAACAGTACGGTTTTTGTTAAACAAAGCTTAGTTAAAAAACTACCTTATTACTTTTTTCTCACCTTACTTACTTACCCTAAAGGCTTTTTCAGCTCGCTGTGGGATACCTTTACCGCTAGCTTGCACCAGCCAACCACTGTCTTACGGCGAATAGCGTACTGGCTTGAAGCAATGGTGGTAGTAGATCTCGCCAAAAAACAGGGTAGTCAGCAATTACACGCGCACTTTTCGACTCAAGGTTGCACGGTTGCCATGTTGGCAGCAAAGATAATGAACATTAATTTTTCCTTTACTGTGCACGGTCCAGATGAGTTCTATCATGTCGGAGAGCAGCAATTAGAAAAGAAGTTTTCTGCCGCCAACTTTATTATTTGTATTAGCGATTTCGCCAAAAGCCAAGTGATGAAATATACCGCTTTTAGCGAGTGGGATAAGATCCACATTAATTATCTTGGCGTGGATACTGCGCTATTTTCACCAGCACCCGAAACAACAGATAACAATACCCCAGTACTGCTATGCGTAGGACGGCTAGTCAATGCAAAAGGCCAAGGCGTATTAATTCAGGCCGCTAAAATATTAATCGGACGCGGTATTCGCTTCCATTTACAATTTGTCGGTGATGGGCCAGATAAAGCCAATTTAGAACAATTTTCTGCAGCGCATCAGCTAAGCGCACAAATCAATTTTCTGGGTAAAGTAAATCACGACCAAATCCAAACACTACAACAAAAAGCCGACATTTTCGTATTGCCTAGCTTTGCCGAAGGCATTCCCATTGTACTCATGGAAGCCATGGCCTGTGGAACGCCTTGTGTGACCACACATATTACTGGCATACCTGAATTATTTACCCACAACCACGATGGCCTACTAGTACGCCCCGGCAATGCGCTCATGCTAGCGGATGCGTTAGAGTTGCTTATCACACAACCCGAGACCAGAGAGCGCTTAAAAACAGCGGCCTTATCTACCGTCAAAGAAAAGTGGTGTATTCACCAAAGCAACCAACGCTTAGCGCAATTATTTACTCAGCAACTATCTCCTCAAAAATCACCACAATAGGTCTTTAGCATGTGGCAATTATTTGCTTTTATATATTCGGCACTTGTTTTGCCGCCCATTATTTATTTGCTGTGCATCAGTTTGCTAGGCATGCGCTCGCAACAAAAACCGAACCAAGCCCCAACGAAAACAACACTAGCGGGTGGGCGTATCGGTGTGCTTATTCCCGCACACAATGAAAAGCTAACGATTGAGCGAACAATACATAACATTCTACAAGCTGCAGAAAGAAGCCAAGATATCGATATCTACGTGATAGCCGATAATTGCTCAGACAACACCGCCGACATAGCCCGCAACACTGCCATTAATGTACTAGAACGCCACAACCTCCACCTAAGAGGAAAAGGCGCGGCATTACAGTGGGCGATGCAAATCATTGCCGATAAAGAATACGACTACACACTGATCGTTGATGCCGACAGCATAGTGAACGATGAATTTTTTCTTGCACTACGTCAGTGCTTATATGAATCGGGCAACGAGGTTGTACAAGCACGCTATGAAGGGATCGCTAACGAGCATTCCAGTATCAAGCGCTTAGCTATGCTGGGCTTTAATGTGCTGCGAGCTAAAGGGAGGGTTGCTTTAGGTGGGTCTGCTGGCATTATGGGAAACGGGTTTATTGTCAGTAAATCGGCATTAAAAAAAGTCCCATTCCGCGCCAACTCTATTGTCGAAGACTTGGAATACCACATGCGATTAGTCGAGTCAGATGTGAAGGTCACTTTTTGTAATGAGGCTCGAATTTATGGCGAAATGCCTAATGATGATGCCGCCAGCGATATTCAATCTTCTCGCTGGGAAGGGGGGCGTTTAGGCGTATTAAAAGCGGCTTTTTTACCCCTAGTTAAAAAATCTTTCAGCGGAATATTCAAAAGGGAACTTCATGCTCTAGATGCACTGCTAGATTTAATGTTACTACCGATTGGCTATATGGTGTTGATACTACTCGCAGGTTTACTCTTCCCACTCACTCAACTCACCGCCGTTTTTGGCTTACTGGTTATTAGCATTTACGTATTGGGTGCAGCCATGTGTGGCAATGGTTTAAGTGAACTCAGTGTATTAAAAAAACTCCCTATCTTTTTGATCAAAAAGATAGGCCGAATACCTTCGCTGCTAGCGGCTTCGTCCACTAAAACCCAATGGAACAGAACGCCTAGAAAAAAGTAATCCTACGGTTCTTCGGATGGTATTTTACATTACAGGCAAACTAAGACTGAAAGCACATATAGAAATAACTCGAACAGCACTTACTCATATTATCTCCGACGTTACACTCTTAGCTTTTAGAAAAATGCCTTACGACAGTACTGATAAGCAGTACGGTAACAGTGTAATTTTTATAGCGGTATTTCGTTATGAATATGACCGTTTCTTTAGACCGATTTCGTTCTGGACTTAAAAACATCTGCGATCGTGTGTAACCTATATTGGTAACTCGACGCAATGGTGACGATGTGGTGGTTATTTCCAAGAAAGACTATTCATCCATGCTGGAAACCTTCCACCTAATGCGCTCTCCGACTAATGCCAAACGGCTCAATGAAGCCGTAAACCGAGACTGCAAGGAACAGGTTATTTTTACTAACACGGATGAACTACGCAATGAAATTGGTCTTTGATCCTCTCTCGCTTGAAGACCTACGATACTGGACACAAGCGGATAAAAAAAAGCAACTAAGATTTTAGATTTGATCGATAATACCCTTAAAACGCCTTATAAGGGTATTGGTAAACCCGAGCCTCTAAAGCATGATATTCTGGGTGCTGGTCTCGGCGAATAGACCAAGAACATCGTTTAGCTTACAAGCTTGAAGATG
>JBLHVA010000102.1:0-6537 GCA_047630005.1 Candidatus Endobugula sp.
CCTCGCCTGTCACCGGATCTTGGCGACGTGGTGACGCTAAACTGTAAACCACTAAATCAATCTTGCCCATATTTGCTTTAATTTGCGCAATCACTTGATCCTTACATGCAGTGGAAAAGGCATCGCCATTAAAGCTTTTAGCATATAGCCCTGCTTCGTGAGCGGCGGCTTCGAAAGCCGCTGAATTGTAATAACCCGCTGAACCAGTTTTACGCTCAGTTGGTGGTTTTTCGAAGAAAACACCCATGGTATTTGCGCCATAACCAAAGGCCGCGGTAATACGCGAAGCCAAACCGTAGCCGGTAGATGCACCAATCACCAATACATTCTTAGGCGCAGCAGCATCACCTTTAGGTATATAAGGTGCTTTGGATTTAATAAACTCAATTTGCTGATGAACATTGGCTGCACAACCTTGTGGATGCGCATTGGTACAAATAAAACCACGAACTTTAGGAGAAATAACCATGAATAGACCTTACACTATTGTTATAGATAGATGCTGTAGACTGATAAAGCCGTGCATTATAAACCCATAAGCAGCTATTAGCTAACCTAGGAGCCTGTCGGACTTAGGGGGTCGTAGCGAGGCAGAGAGAGATCGAGGGCATTTTTTCGATCATTTGAGGCGAATAGTGAGCCTATTCTACGAAAAAGATCGGGAAAAGGCACCGATTTCTTGCTGCCGCAGTAGATTCTTCCTAAGTCCGACAGGCTCCTAGCCTCGACATCGTTAAATCAACGACAGCGCCACCGACTATCGTTATAATCACACATGTTCCAGCAAGCGTTATCGCTTGGCATGATCCGCTAACAACACCATTAACGGTATGATAACCATATGACAAAATCGATTGACCCCGACTTATTCCAGCTACGCTTTAACACGCCCAAAACATGGGTAGACGCTGTGCTGAACAACTTTCCCGATTTTTTAAATGATCATGCCCAAGCAGAGAAAAAAGCCTCTGGAATGGCGATGTCTATGCTGTCTCACTACCCAGACAAGCCCGACATAGTCAAAGCGATGATCGACTTAGCTATTGAAGAGTTAGCGCATTTTCGCGAAGTGATTAAGTTGATGCATGAGCAGGAACAATATTTAGGCAGCGATGAAAAAGACCCCTACGTTAACTTGCTGCGCAAGGAGATGCGCAACGGAACTGAGCTTTATCTATTAGACCGCCTATTGATTGCAGGAATTATTGAAGCCCGCGGCTGTGAACGTTTTGGTTTGATTGCCCAGCATCATAGCGATCCGGAATTACAAAAGTTCTATCAACTTATTACCGATTCCGAATCTAAGCATCACTTGTTATTTATTGATCTCGCATGCTTATACTTTAATACGCCATTGATTGAGCAGCGCCTAGATGAGCTGCTAACAATAGAGGCGAAGATTGTTCGTGAATTGCCAATACGCGCTGCACTACATTAAACGAGGCGGTTCATCAGCGCTCTTATTCAACAAGAACTACTAAGATTTATTAATACGCAGAAATAAACCTATGCCCACAATTCAAAGAAACTCTGCGCTAAATAAAAAAATAGAGCGCTGCCTAGCGCAATACTTAACCCAATATGCCGAACCAGAAATAGCGATTGCACAACAACTCACGCTGCACAAAGAAATAACACCTTACCAACATTGCCTTGTTATTCCCGCATACGACGAAACGGATGATTTTGTCAGACGTATTCAACAAACCTTCAACCATCAAAACACCAATCGCATACTGCTTATCACTATAATTAATCAGCCAGATAGCGTAGACGAAACGAATAACAATCAGCAGCTATGGGATTCATTACTTCACGCCTACGTACCCATTGATCCGATCAGCAATTATTCAAATACAGAAGACCCAAAAGATTATCGTTTATTATCTATTAACTCTCAGATAGATTTATTATTGGTGGATCGCTTCCATCACAAGATCCCTCAACAACAAGGTGTCGGCCTCGCTAGAAAAATTGGCGGCGACATTGCCTGCCAATTGATACACGATAAAATAATAGAAACGTTATGGGTGCATTATTCCGATGCCGACACGCACTTACCCGACAACTATTTTTTCTCTTTAGCACAAGCAACCAATCCATTAGAAGCCACTCATTACAGCGCAGCAGTATATCCCTACACTCACATTCCGTCAGACAACGCACCGAAGCTTGACCAAGCCACACGTTATTACGAGCAGCATCTTCACTATTACGTAAACGGGCTAAAACGTGCGGGATCACCTTATGCCTATCACACACTAGGCAGCTGTATTGCTAGCAATGCATATCATTACTGCCAAGCGAGGGGCTTTCCGAAGCGATCTGGCGGGGAAGATTTTTACTTATTAAACAAGTTGGCAAAATTAGGGGATATTTGCGAGCTCACGTCACCTACTCTTAACATCGAGTCTCGCTTTTCTCACCGCGTCCCTTTCGGCACAGGCCCTGCTGTAGAGAAGATTGTTGTACGATTACAATCACAGAATACCAACGAAAAAAACAAAACATCTTGCATAGAAACCCACATAGATTATCACCCGTCCTGCTTTACGGAGTTAGCCACTCTCATCACGCATTTCGATTGTCTTTTTAATTATAAAAAAACAAACGCCGGCTACGCACATTACACCGACTGGCTAGCATTACTAAGCCAACCATTGCAGAAATCACTCGCCACACTAGGCATTGAAAAATTATTTATCCATATAGACAAACAAATAAAGAACAAAACCGAATGCCACAAACATTGCCACTACTGGCTAGATGGATTTAAAACCCTTAAACTCATTCATCTATTGACAGAGCACTATCCTAAAATATCGGTTATTTATTCCGACAAGCTATACCAGTAGCTCGTCCATGCAATGAGCCTTACATTAAAAAGTACGTTAACGGAAAAAACATAGCCATGAGCACTGCAAGGTATTTAAGCAAGATCAAACAAAGTGCTAAATGGCTATCCATTGCCATATGTTTAAATATCATCGCTAGCGGTATTTTTTACTTTTCGTTATTAATTAGCTCAAGCAATAACAATGCCGCAGACGCCAAAATATATGAGCAATCTCTCACTGCCTCTATCAACCAATTCGAATATCTACCTGCATTACTCGCTAGCGACACCTTATTTATTAACACGCTGCTCTATTCATCAAATAATCGCCTGCTGACGAACAAAAAACTTACCTTTATCGCAGAGAGAGCAGGAGCAGATGTAGCTTACATCATGAACACTAGAGGTACTGTAGTCGCATCTAGCAACCACATTAGTGAAAATAGCTTTTTAGATAGAAACTATGCATTTAGGCCTTATTTTCAAGATGCGATAACACAACGAAAGCGTCAGTTTTATTATGCAAAAGGGGCAACCACTGGCATTCCAGGTTTTTTCATCTCTGAACCCATTATCTATAATGACCAAGCCATTGGCGTTGCAGTGGTTAAACTCAACATGACTTACTGGGAAGACAACTGGAGAAACACAGAGAACACCGTTATTACAGCAGACAATAACGATGTCATTATTTTAAGCTCTATTGATCAGTGGCGTTATAGGACGATTGGTGAGCTATCGAAAGAGACCTTATACCGCATTGGCCAACTACAGCAATTTGGCAAAAAGGAACACAATAGCCTATATACCAATACCTATAACGCTCAACTCTATAGCATTCTTAATCTCACATTTTGGAAAATCGATAACGAGCTGTATTTATCACAACACTCGTCCATCCCAGAGATTAATTGGTCACTGTACTATCTTGTCAACAACCAACATTTCTTATATCCAACCATTGTATTTTTCATTATTACGAATGTATTTTTTATATTTACTTACCTCATTCGACGAGAAAGAAAGCATCGCATAGCGTCTATTAATAGAAACCAAAGACTAGAGCTTATTCGTCAAGAAGAATTAAAAACCGTAATGGATAACATCCATGTAGGCGTCACATTATTCACTGAGACAGGGCGACTTATTTCAATCAATGACCATGCAAAATACTTATTATTCCAAGGGCATGCACCTCACCCCGAACACATAATTCACATTAACGAGATAATCAGCATTGAAGCTGATCAGTTTGATAAACTACTGCTCAATGACATTTCTTCAGCAACCTATCATGAGGCTTATGCGTTAAATAACGACGAAAAAACAACACCTATTATGTTTGCATTGAGTAAAGTAAATGCGATGGATACAGAGTTGTACTTAATGACTTTCATCAACATCAAACGCCGAAAAGCCGCAGAAGATGAGCTAGTCAACATTAACAATTCTCTCGAAGACACCATTGCTATGCGCACACAAGAGTTGCAACAAGCACAAGCAACGCTTATTCAAAAAAACAAAGCAGCCGCGTTAGGCAATATGGCCGCCACTATTGTGCATGAACTAAGCCAACCCTTATCAGCTATTAACAGTTCAGCCTCTGCCGTTAGCGCCAAAATAAGCAAGCAAGATTGGAATGGCGCAAAAGAATCCGCTAACCGACTCAGCCCTCTCAGTAAAAAAATGCATGGTGTTATCAACTTACTCAAACACTTTAGTTACCAAGATAATGAAGGCCAGCAAAAAACCGCTCTAGTCGCTACCATTCATAACGCATTAAATAGCGTTATCGATATTATGCACGACAAAAAGATTACTCTAGACGACAGCGGTATCAACCAACCCAGCTCCAGCGACATCATTTATGTAGAAGCCAATCCATTAAAGTTAGACCTAGTTATTTCTAACATTATAAAAAACGCCATGGATGCCGCAGAAAAAAGCGACGAAGCCAAAATAGCTGTCGCAATTGAAACAGCTAAGCAACAAGTATTCGTTCATATCAGTGATAACGGCGGAGGGATAGATCCGAAGATTATGGATAAATTATTTAGCCCTTATTTCACAACCAAAGAGGTCGGAAAAGGACTGGGGTTAGGACTATCTATTTCCTATGAAATAATTCAGGAATACAACGGAAAAATTAGCGCTAAAAATATTGGCAATGGCATGTGCTTTACCATCCAACTGCCTTACCATACAGAATAACAGCCACACTATCTCTGAGATCGCGCATGAAAAAAGAAGACGTCAGCATAATATTAATAGATGATGATAAAGACATTCGCATTAGCACGACGGATTTATTATCGACTCGATTTAAGAAAATAGAAAGTTATAGCTCCCCCAAAGCAGTACTGCCTAAAATTACCACCGAACTGGCCGCCATTATCGTGACCGACCTACGTATGCCTCACGACGATGGGCTAGAATTTGCCTGTGAAGTGAATCGTATAGATCCACATCTGCCTGTTATTTTAATGACTGGTTATGGCGATGTGTCCACTGCGGTAGATGCTATGAAAAATGGCATTTATGATTTTATTGAAAAACCCGTTGATTCCGATCGCCTCATCAACGCTATTGAACGTGCGATAGAAAAGCGCCGCATGACATTATCACTTAGTTCGACCAAAGAAAAAAACACGCATCAAGCCGACATTGATAAGCGTATCATCGGTCACAGTCCCATCATGAAAGCCCTTAAAAAGAACGTTCTCGACTTCGCGCCAATGGATATTCCTATTGTCATTTACGGCAACACCGGCACAGGAAAAGAATTAGTCGCGCACTGTTTACACGACTATAGCCCAAGACGAGAACAACCTTTCATACTACTCAATTGCGCGGCCATACCGGAAGAGCTAGCAGAAACCGAGTTATTTGGTTACACCAGAGGTGCATCCTCTAATGCTTCGGCTCTACACAGGGGAAAATTAGAACAAGCAAAGAAGGGCACGATTTTTCTTGATGAGATTGATAGCTTGCCCATCAAGGTACAAGCCAAACTATTATTGGCCTTATCCGATAAAGTCGTTACGCCGGTGGGCAGCAATGTACAAATACCGATTCATTGTCGTATTATTTCAGCCACAAAGACTGAGCTACGAAACAATAAAAACTTCCGGCAGGATTTATTTTTTAGCTTGCAAGTAACTGAATTGAGATTGTCCGAAGTCAAGCAACGAGAAGAAGATATTATTGAACTGTTTAATTACTTTGCTCTACGCCAATGTTCACATCTGGCTACAGAATACCAACCCCTCTCCGACGAAGGGAAAAAGAAGCTACTGACTTATGAATGGCCCGGTAATGTAAGGGAATTAATTAATGTCGCTATTCGCTATGCATTAAAAAACTGCACTGACCTTGATCATGCCATTCATAGTGACGAACTCGATGAGTTTTACAGCAATTCAGAAAAGTCGCTTAAGCACCAGGTAGAAGCCTACGAGGAGCTCTTAATTAAGTTAAAACTACGCGAACACAAAGGCAAGGTAGCTAAAGTATTATATGACTTAAAAATTGAACGCCGTACCTTTAATCAAAAATTAAATCGGTACGGAATTAATACCGGGGATTATAAAACAGAAGATCGTTAGCAGCCTTGTATACTAATGGTGGGGCATAGCATGAGGTATAGAACGCTCTTCATCTACATCCGACTCTAAGGTTGGTGATAACGCATGCACATCCAC
>JBLHVA010000103.1:0-6519 GCA_047630005.1 Candidatus Endobugula sp.
TGCTCACCTCGGCTTGAACGGTGCCTTGGCGGCTGAGCTGTTTTACTAAAGCATCTAGCATCGCCGTTTTAGTATTTGCTACTGCGACAGGTGCGGAGGTGTTTGATGAGGCATTTGCTGAGCGGGCTTGATTTGTATTATTCATTGCATCAGATTTCGCACTTTGCGTCGCCGCTTGTATTAATGTTGTTGGTTGCTGACTTTTGTTAATAAGCTCGTTCACAAGATATTTTCCATCCGAAGGTATCATTCGCCTCGTAAATAATAAGTGTGGCGGTTTTCTCATATTGTTACCGCGTGCTTGCCATGTAACTATTATATAGCCGTCAATAAAAGCAGGGTGTTAAGCATCTCTTTAAGCATAGCAACTTCTCCCCATTTCTGTAGAATAACGGCCTTCGTAATTGAGTTATAAAACTGCTAAATATGGTTATTAAATCATCTAACAGCACGTCGCTACTGGCGTTTCGTCAAGTTGCTTGTCATCGAGACAATCGAATGTTGTTTAGCGGCGTTGATTACACTATCCATAGCGGCGATATTGTTCAAATAACCGGTGCTAATGGTATTGGTAAAACGACCTTATTGCGGGCCATTATTGGTCTCTTACATGATTATGACGGCGAGATCTGTTGGCGAGATCAGCCTCTAGATGGGCAGGGCGTTAATAAGGGTGTTGCTAACAAACGTTATGACTTTACTTCGGAGCTGCTCTTTATTGGTCATTTGGCCGGCGTGAAACAAAGTTTAACACCGCGTGAAAACTTACAATTTCTAGCCAATTTACATGGTGCAAAAACCTATAACGAGGAACAAATTGACCACGCCTTGGCGCAAGTGGGCTTGTACGGCTATGAAAATATGCCCGGCTATCAATTGTCTGCGGGGCAAAATCGCCGTATTGCTTTAGCACGTTTGTATATCAATCAAGCCACTATTTGGGTGTTAGATGAGCCTTATACCGCGTTAGATGCACAGGTAATCGAAAAATTAGAAACCTTATTTATACAACATGCCGAGCAGGGTGGCTGTGTTGTTTTTACTAGCCATCAAGCGCCGGCAATAAAAACATTGCGCATATTGTCTTTGAGTGATTATGCGGGTGCTTATTCAAAACGGGATGTGGAGGATGATGTAAATGAGAATGTAGATGATCATGGCGAGGGTGGTCTAGATGAATAATCAGCCTGTCGCCCTTAATAGTGATTCTACTTCACCATCGACTACCTCCTTGTATTCGACATTGCTCTCGGTATTTCGTAGAGAGTTACGTATCGCTTTTAGACAACAAAGCGATATGCTGAACCCTATAATTTTTTTCTTGATGGTAGTGACGATGATGCCATTAGGCATATCGCCACAAGCGAGTGTTTTATCAGAATTAGCACCGGGCTTATTATGGGTGACTGCTTTATTAGCGTGCTTATTATCGCTAGATGGCTTGTTTCGTAGTGATTATGAAGACGGCACCTTAGAGCAATGTATTCTCAGCACACAACCCTTGTATTTTATTGTGTTGGTTAAGGTGATTGTCCATTGGTTGACGACGGGCTTACCGCTAACTTTAGTGGCTCCTGTGTTAGGTATCTTGTTGGCCTTGCCAATCGATGGCTTTATTCCTCTTTGGTTATCACTATTGGTCGGTACTGCCACGTTGAGTTTTGTCGGTGCTATTGGTGCGGCATTGACCGTATCGCTACGTAAGGGGGGCTTGTTATTATCGTTAATTATTATGCCCTTATATGTGCCAGTATTGATCTTTGGTGCTAGCTCTGTGCGTTATGCTGTAGACGGTGTTGCTTACGGCAGTACACTGGCTGTGTTAGGTGGCTTTTTTGCTTTAGCATTTGTGTTGGCGCCATTAGCGATTGCTGGTGCATTACGTATGAGTGTGGAAGAGTAAGCAGTAGCGCGTAATGTATAAACGTTAGATTTTGCTTGCTACTAGGTAAGTAGATAGATAGGTAAAAAGAACATCACAGGAGAAAGCTTTGGATTGGCAATGGTTTCATCGTTTAGGATCACCCCGCTGGTTTTATGAGAAAACGAGTCGTTGGATGCCGTGGTTGCTCAGCGTTACGCTGGTATTATTAGCCGTTGGTGTTGTTTGGGGCTTAGGTTATGCGCCAATGGATAGTAAGCAGGGTAACAGCTATCGCATTATTTATATCCATGTGCCGGCAGCATTCTTAGCGTTGGCGGGATATTATGTGATGGCAATAGCGGGTGCAGTCGGCATAATATGGCAAATGAAAATGTCTTATATGGTTATGCGAGCTGCAGCGCCAATCGGCGCTATATTAACTTTTTTAGCGCTAATTACCGGCGCGTTATGGGGTAAGCCTACATGGGGAACATGGTGGGTATGGGATGCGCGTATTACCTCGATGTTGATCTTACTATTTTTATACTTGGGCATTATCGCCTTACAAGGCGCTTATCAACAGCAGCAGACCGCTAATAAAGCCTGCGCAATTCTAGCCTTAGTTGGTACGGTTAACATTCCTATTATTTATAAGTCGGTAGATTGGTGGTTTACCTTACATCAGCCAGCCACGTTAAAGCTGGTGGGTGAATCGAGTATTGATCCTTCAATGGCTTATCCATTACTGGTGATGATTGCGGGTTTTTACGGTTTATATAGTTGGTTATTGATGCATTGGGTAAGGGCCGATATTTTACAGTCCGAATCTAAAACACGTTGGGTAAAAGAGTTAGTGGCGGCAAAACAAAGCCATAATACCGGCCAGTAAACATAGCAATGATTACCACTTTTACTACGGCTTATCAATTTAAGGGGCGATAATGATATTTCAGTTTGATTCAATAGCAGACTTTTTTTTGATGGACGGGCACGGCATATATGTGTGGGCTAGCTACGCTATTACTTTATTGGCGTTAGTATTTCTTGTGGTTTCCCCCTCTATTCAGCAGCGGGCTTTTATCATCCAACAAAAACGCCAGCAACGTATAGAGAAAGGACTGAATCAGCACAGCAGACCTAGTTAACGCGATTACATACGCATTTTTTTAAGAGAGTTTTATGCATCCGGTTCGTAAACAACGATTATTCATTATTCTATTTATTGTGATATTTTCTAGTATTGCTGTGTTATTAATGACCTATGCACTGCGTGAAAACATCAATCTATTCTATCCACCGAGTAAAATTGTTGCTGGTGAAGCTCCACAAAACACCCGTATTCGGGGTGGTGGTTGTGTATTACCCGGAAGCATTACTCGCGCAAGCGATAGCTTGGCAACACGTTTTATTTTAACCGACGGCTCGGCACAGATAGATGTGACTTATACCGGCATTCTGCCTGATCTGTTTGCAGAAGGTGAGGCGGCTGTGGTGAACGGTATGTTAAACGCTAACGGTGTTTTTGAAGCAACGGAAGTATTAGCTAAACACGACGAGGAATATATGCCTCCCGAAGTGGTAGAAGCGATGGCTCTTGCGAGCAAAGAAACAGGTGCAGAGCATCAAGATACCTGTAATAAAATTTGATGTAAAACATTGGCTTATGTTGATTAGTTAAGCTGAAATATAGACATTTCGCCTTTCAATCAACCCCATCATTATTAAAAGATAACCATTATGTTTCCAGAAGTTGGTCATGTTTCACTCATTCTCTCGCTTTGCTTGTATATATGTTTAGCGGTTATCCCTTTAGTCGGCGTGCAGTTTAATAGCGCCTTACTCATGAGAAGTAGCCGACCATTAGCATTTGGTGGTTTTACTTTTGTGCTGATCAGTTTCTTATGCCTTGTGCAGGCGTTTTTAACCGATGATTTTTCGGTTGCCTATGTCGCTAATAACTCGACTACATTGCTACCCGATATGTATAAAGTGAGCGCGGTGTGGGGTGGTCATGAAGGCTCTTTATTACTATGGGTGTTAATACTCGCCACATGGACTTTTGCCGTCAGCCTTTTTAGTCGTCATCTACCGCTAGATATGCTGGCGAGGGTATTAGCTATCATGGGGGTTATTGGTATCGGCTTCTTGTTGTTTACCTTATTAACCTCAAACCCTTTCGATAGAATTTTACCGTTTGCACCCGCAGAGGGTTCGGATTTAAACCCGCTTCTTCAAGATTTCGGATTAATTATTCACCCTCCTATGTTGTATATGGGTTACGTTGGCTTTTCCGTGGTGTTTGCTTTTGCTATAGCAGCATTAATGTCGGGTCGCCTAGATAGCGCGTGGGCACGCTGGTCTCGCCCTTGGACAACCGTTGCATGGTCATTCTTAACGGCAGGCATTGCCTTGGGCAGCTGGTGGGCGTATTACGAACTAGGTTGGGGCGGTTGGTGGTTTTGGGACCCTGTGGAGAATGCATCGTTTATGCCTTGGCTTGTGGGCACGGCGTTAATTCACTCATTAGCAGTTACAGAAAAACGCGGTGTGTTTAAAAGCTGGACGATTTTATTGGCTATTTTTGCGTTTTCGTTAAGTTTATTGGGCACATTTTTAGTCAGGTCTGGCGTATTAACGTCGGTACATGCTTTTGCTAATGACCCGGAACGAGGTCTATTTATACTTATCTTCTTATTGTTAGTGGTCGGCGGCTCTTTGTTGCTCTATGCCATGCGAGCGCCAGCGGTAAAAAGTATCGCATCTTTTGATTGGCTATCTCGTGAATTGTTTTTACTGGGTAATAATGTAGTTTTAATTGTGATCACGCTAACCGTGCTGCTGGGAACTTTGTATCCACTGTTTTCTGACGCCTTAGGATGGGGAAAACTATCGGTAGGACCCCCGTATTTTAATGCCTTTTTTGTGCCCCTCATGGGGATATTATGCCTGTTGATAGGCATCGGCCCTCTAACATTGTGGAAAAAAACCAATAGAGAAAAACTAGTTAATTTCCTTAAGCGTCCATTAATCGCTAGTGTCACTTTGGGTGCTGTATTCCCCTTAGTTTACGGTGAAGAATACTCTTTTTTCGCCGCATTAACCGTGTCTACAGCCACTTGGATTGTTGCTGCTTTAGTGGTCGATATTCACCAAAAAGTCCGTAATGCTAAAACATTGAGTAGTGGTTTATCACGTTTAACGCGTAGTTACTACGGTATGGTGATCGCGCATGTAGGGGTTGCCGTAATCGTTTTAGGCGCCTGTTTAAACACTATCTACAGTGATCAGCGAGATTTACGCATGGAAGAGGGAGAGCGATTATCTCTTGGACGTTATGAATATCACCTAGTGGTTATTCGATCGGTGAATGGCCCCAATTATCGTGCGCAACAAGGACAAATTGATGTGTATGAAGATGGCGAGCTGATTAGTAGCTTATTACCTGAAAAACGACAGTACCTGTCTGGCGGTAACATTATGACTGAAGCCGGCATTGATTCGGGCATCTTCGGAGATATCTATGTCGCATTAGGTGAATCGTTGGGAACAAACGACGATGGTAAGGCCGCATGGGCTGTGCGCTTACATGATAAGCCCTTTGTTGGCTGGATTTGGCTCGGTGCCTTCTTGATGAGCTTGGGTGGGATTGTTGCGATTAGCGATAAGCGCTATCGTTTAGGCAAAAAGCAGCTTAGCACTGACACTGTATCTGCTAGTAGTAGTGAGGTCTAGTCGTTATGAATCAGCGCGTTAAACTCTTTATTCCTCTTGCTATATTTATGGTGTTAGTTTTATTCTTTTGGCGGGGTTTATCGTTAGACCCTAATGCGATGCCTTCGGCATTAATCGGCAAGCCGTTTCCTGTATTTTCTTTAATAAGTCTACAAAATGATCAGCCGGTGTATCGCGATAATCTTTTAGACGAAGTCAGTCTAGTGAATATTTGGGCCACATGGTGTGCCGCGTGTAAATACGAACACCCTGTCTTAAATGGTTTAGCTAGTGAAGGCATTCGGATTATTGGGATTAACTATAAAGATAATAATGTAGCGGCAAAAAAGTGGTTAGACGAACTAGGTAACCCTTATGCGTTTAACATTGTTGATTCAGACGGGGTCTTAGGCGTCAATTTGGGCGTGTTTGGCGCACCTGAGACATATCTTGTCGATAAAAAAGGTATTATTCGCTACAAACATGTGGGAATAGTGGATAGGCAGATATGGAATGATATTCTAAAGCCGCTTTATACGGAGTACTCGAAGTAAAACTGCGTATTTAGAATGGGTATATAGGGCGGTGGAAAAGAGCTGAAAAATGTAAAGTCACAGAATTATAAGGGGCTCAAATATAATTCTGTGATTGTCTGTGATTGTAAGTCTACTGACGAATAACCATAACCGAGCAATGTGCTTTTCGAGAGACTTGGTATGTCGTGCCGCCAAAAAACATGCTCTTTAATGTTGAACCCCGTCCTTGTGATCCCATAATAATTAAATCGGAACGTTTGCCTTTCGCGGTATCAACAATCTGTTTGCCTGGGATACCTTTGCATATTTCTGTTTCAATGACGGCGCCTTTTGACTTTGCTTCAGCGTCGAATAACTTTACAAATCGTGTCATTTGAATCAGTGCCGACTGTTCCATCATATCATCGA
>JBLHVA010000104.1:0-6440 GCA_047630005.1 Candidatus Endobugula sp.
CCCTGACAAACTGATCGGCCAGGGGGTACCCGATGATATGGTTAAAGTGGCTACTGAACGTGCGCAAGAAGTACAAGCGGCTTATGACTTAATCAAAAACTCGCGAAAAAAGTAAGTGCTTACAAAGAGTAGATAAGCATAAAAATTGGTGATGCTCGTATTACTATTACTGAACATCACAGACGGTTAGACCTTGCTTAAAACAATCACTATATTGTTGTGCTTTTTTCTGTCGCGCCTCTGTCTCGGGATGGGTAGAGAGGTAATTCATTAGATCGTTATAATCTGATGCGTTGCCTGCTTTTTCAATTACTGCAGCGTTTTCTTCTTGATCGTTTTCCCCATGAATCTCTACATCGGCGGCTACAGTTGAGCCGGCATCAATATCAGCGCCTGTATCGCCATGGATTTCTACATTGGCTTCGATATCGCTTTCTACTTCGGCTGTGTGAAATGTCTCGTCCATATATTCATCCATGCGCCCCATAATGGTTGAAAATGCTTGCGGATCTATCCCTGCTATCAACATTTTCTCAAACGCATAAATATCCGCCTCTGATTCGTGATTCCTGGAATAATGACTACTGACCAGTAATGCTCCTAACCCTAACCCAACATCGGCAACACCGCTGCTGTCACCGGTCACTAGCATCACTATCGTCGTTACCAAGGTACTTTGTACCACCATCTCTAAACTATGACGATGTACCACATGCCCTATTTCATGGAGTAATACTGAGTCCATTTCATCTTGATTATCAGCAAGGATAACAAACTGGTCGGTTAATATTATATCGCCCGAAGGTAGCGCAAAGGCATTAGGTATTTTTTTATCATTGTGGTTCCAACTGCGAAAATGTAGGCGGTAATTGATACCCTGATTAGCTTCATCCAATGGCAGTAACTGTGTTCGAAAGTGATCGCGAATTTCTTCTTGGCGTTGCGCCTCAATCTTGCTTTCACCGAACCAATATTCATCTAAAAAGCCGAGGCTTTCTGCTGCAATCAATTCATTCGTTTTGTGAGGCAAGGCATGAGCAACAGTCTCGCTAACCCACGGAACACCCCATTTAAAGAATGAGAAACTCACAGTAATAGTAAACACTAGGGCTACCAATACCGCTGCCATGTGGGTTTCTAGAAAATGGATGCAGCGATTGGTTTTTTGCAGTGACCCAAATACACGATCAATCGCGGCATTATCCTTAGTGCTAAAAATGCCGATATCGACAAAGGTTAATTTGCGCTCGATATTGCCCAGTCGATCGCTGACATTAACATCACGTAGGTGGCAGCTAAGCACGACTCCTTCATTTGCCTTTACCACTACCACATCGTTATCGATATGAAGGGCCGCTGTTGTTTTTGCAGCACCGCCTGATGCATGCCAATGACCAGAGATAATCACTTTACTATTCCTTTAAACGACTATTGAATATTAGGGATCTCTGAATAAATCTGATTCAGAGGCTCCATTACCAAATTAAATGCCTACGCCAATATCAACATCGAACGCATCTCCGATTTGCTCACCAAGAGATGATTGTTGTTCTTGCTTTTGGGTCACGTACTGATCAAAGCCATCCCCTGCATCGACGTAGGTATTTTCCAACATCAATCGCGCCACCCGCACTTTTGCCCAAGGAGTCGCTAAGCCTAAGGTCAGTATGATTAATAAGAAATTACTCCCCATTACCCAAGCCAACGATCTTGCTTTTAAGGAAGATACAAAAGCGACCTTATTATCCAGCAATGTATTTTCTAGAACATAAGTGCGCTGTCTTGTTTGCATATAAGCCATTAAGAAAAAGACCGCAAAAATCATGGCTATGTAACCCAATGCGATAGCAGCTGCACCGCCACCCATAATGAGATTAGTAATCATCTCTTTTGGATTTTCAACATTACCTATTTGCGCAAGATCTGCAAAACCTCCCCCAAAACCCATCAAGGCAACAGCCGTGCCTACCAACATCATTACCACTGTAAAGGTCAGCAAGCTTAAACCAAAAGTTTTTAGAGTGATTTTAGCAAATGCGCCCGTGCGAAGTTCCGTGGAAAATTCGCCCTGACCGTAGCGATAACCATTAATTAAATAACTAGTATTTCTCTTTTGCATTAATGCGAAAAAGTAAACACTAAGGGCCATGCTCACAATCACCGCAACAGCAATCAAACCACCAGCGTATGCAGGCATACTCCCTTCGTACATCGGCACAATAATGGCAGCTGCAATGGGTAGACCATAAGCTGAAACAAAAAATAGCAGCGGCAGTAATAGAAAGTTGATATACGCCAAACCTAGCTTACCCGAGAAACCAAATCGTACGTTACTAAAACTGGTCATCCGCATGTTAAACATCACGCTACGCCAGACAATCCAAGGGATAGCCAAAAATAACACAACGAGCAAGACGGGTGCGCCCAGAGGCAATACCTCCCCAACTAACACATAGACAAGAAACAAAGCCATAGCGATGAGATAACCCACAAATAGCTGTTTCCCTGTCGCAAGATAATCAAAATTTCTACCTTCTAATGTACTGTTACCGTAAAAATAGCGATGATTGCGCACTTTTGCCCATGGATAATACAGGCCGAGCGTGATGGAGATGAGTAAAATATTGACGATCCAGATCTTAAAGTATTCCGAACCATTCCCTTCGAATGTTAACTGTTTCATTATTATTGTCTCCCTATTTGTCATTGTCTCTACATAATTTGAGCCGCTCTTATTATGAGCGGTGTAATGGCGTAAAAATCGCCAAACAGTATTTGGCAAACTCCCTTATAATGCAAGCCTGAGCAATCAAAAGTGCGGGGAAGCTCTCATAAAATCTATCTGTATTTAGCGGGAGCATATTACCCACGAGACTTTCCTCATTATCTTCCAATAACATTGCCTTAAAGATAGAAACACCTTGTTTTTCATTAGGGGTTTATTTAACAATAGCGCTTGGATAATTGCTTATTATCCATTACTTTTAATCATGCACTTACTAAGGTTGTTTCATGGCTCTTTCTCATATTATCGCTCATAGAGTTCACCGGTTAGACCCAACAAAAGAAGCCGTTATTAGCACTAGAGCATCTGAATGGCTTGTCGATGGTCGTATCGAAGAATGCTTTCGCGAGCTAAAACATACCATGATGAAACGCTTAGGCAAAGATTACGGATGTTTTTCTGATGATGGTGCAGCACATCCTTTAAGCGCATGGCTAGACGAGTATTACCAAGAAAAAATGGGGTTTGAAAGCTTTAGCCAAAAAGCGATGAAGCACTTAGCGGTAGAAATAGACAGAACCGAAGAGCCACTTGATGGCTTTATCATCTTGGCACATGAGCGCTTAGCAACATCTGAGCTATTACATATCTTTTTCGTACAGCATCAAACAGGACAGTTCATTGATGGCGATTTAACCATCAATGAATCATTCTACTTAGACACCAGCGGCATTCGTCTAGCAGTAAAGGTTGATCTTGATGATTTATACAGCGAAGACCCTCATCGCAGCTCTGCAGCTATCACCTTATTGCGCTGGAGAGGAGAGAAAGAACTATCTGATATCTTCATCGCCTTTATCGGCTTCACAGAAAAAGTGGACGTGGGCGCAGAAACCGATAAGTTTTTAGATGTGGTGACAGATTATACTAAAACATTACCGGACGACATCGCACATCAAACAAATAAACAGGTGGTGGATTATTGCCTCGAACAAAATAAAGTAGGCAAACCCGTAGTGATTAGCGAACTATCAACACAATTAAAAGAAAATCCGCCAGTAAGACCAGAAAAAATTAACAGCAACGGTGAACCCAATCGCAATGAAGCACCTGTTAATTTACCGGAGTTTTCTGACTTTGTTTCTTCGGCGCAACCAGAGACAAAACCCGAACTCATAACCGATTCGAGTAAACTACGACAATTTGTTCGCTTAAGCGGGCGCAACAATCAACTCAGCATGAGCTTTGCTTCCAGCTGTTTAGGTGACAGCATTGTTTACGATCCAAACACCGACAGCTTAACCATTAAAGATATTCCACCACGATTAAAAGCACGTTTAATAAAACTGGTTCAAGAAGATGCTTAATTATTTATGACTATTTATGACTTGATTTTTTTTAGCGTAATTGCTTTTTTTGCATATGGAGTATGGCAACATAATAATATCAGCTTACTCGCAAGAGCTGCGGCCAAACGTCACTGCGCAAAAGAAGGGATTCAACTATTAGATCAAAATGTTATTTTAACACGCATCAGAATCATCAGATCTCATCGCTCCTTATTCGCTATAGAACGTGAATATGACTTCGAGTTTTCATCTTTAGGCGACTATCGCTACCAAGGCAATATCATCATGCATGGAAATCTATTAGCGAATATTGGGTTGGCACCATTTAAAACGCCCTTATAACTTATTGCTCAATATCTATTAAAAAGAAGTATTTCCATTCATGCTGAATAGCATAGTGTCATAATAAATTTTTTATTATGACAAATCGCTTTTACGAAAATCAAATGCCAATGTAAATCGCTCTGCAGCCGCATCAAAAGGAATCGTTCGATGATAAAAATAAGAAGGAAATAGCACTAACGTTCCTCCAACGGGGCGCACTATTTTAGTCGCACCTTGGTCACCGCCTTGATAGTAAGACGGTGCACGACCAAATTCAATACCCCCCTCTTCTGGTTTTTTTTCTGACACTGGAGGCAGACGCACATAATATACCCCACTGATCCATGCGGTAGGGTGTATATGCCCCTGCTGATACCCCTGAGTTCGCAGGCGCGTTACCCAACCGCTTAGGTTAAGCTTTTCCTGCTCAGGTAAATTTGCTAACCAGGGATGCGACTTATCAAGCAATAAGGAATTACGGTATTGATTTACCGCCGTTAGAATCTTATCTTTTAGTTGCTGAACCGGCCCCAACGGACTAACGAACACTTCGTCACTGGTCGATCCTCCAAGGCAGGTATGATTAAGTCCATCAAAGCGCAGCGTTGGGTGATTTTCTACGTGATGAACAATCGCTTGGTTAAAGCTGTCTATATCTTTGTATTCGTTAGGCGTACTTATTTCTGTTATATTCAACAGCTTATCTATATCAAAAATATGCTGCGCTGCCCGTACTTGCTTATCAAATGACAATGCAATAGTTTGATCTGCCAAAATTCTCCGACTTGTCGGTGTTTTTTCTAGTGCCGACTGACACGTTTTTATTGCCTGAGTATATTCTTTCACTGCTATTTGTGCAGATGCTAAAGCACTCATACTATTCACATCATTCCCCTTAACATCTACCAGGCGCTTTGCAAAACACAGACTTTCTGAATAGTTTGCTAATTTTTTATGGCAATAATAGAGAATATCCAACACTTCTGGCATATTTTTTTCGCGTTTAAGCAACTCCTCACCTTCAACGATTGCGTCTCTAAAACTTGTCATTTCAAAAAACAAATTACACAGACTCATACGATATTGAATGTCGTCGGGAGCATGAATGACGGCTTGTCGATAAGCCTTGATCGTGTCATCAAATTTATGTTGACGTTTTAATGCCGTACCTAAATTATAATAAAATGCTGCTTCACTAGGCTGTTGTACAATGAGATTCTGGTATATAGTAATAGCTTCATCTATTGTTTTTTTAGACTCCTGTAAAGCCGCAGCCAAGCGTAAACACCAAGCTAATTGCTTCGGCTGTTCTCGCATACCCTCACGATAAACTTTAGATGCTAGGGCATATTTTCCAGCATGCATGCACACATCACCATAACTCAGCTTAAGTGATAGATTATCTGGCATCTTTTGATAGGCGGATGCCAATACGTCAAGTACCAACGCTATATGCCCTTGCGACTGATATATTTTTGCCAGTAAAAAATAAGGTTCCGCACTTGTAGAAAAGCGTTTAATAAGCTTACGGCACTGCTGTATCGCAGCGTTACTATTTCCGGAGCGGTAATAGCCCTGAGCTTTCACTAAGGCTTGAGGCAATGATCTATTCATAATTATTAATTAAGGTCTACAAAACTGAAGTGCAACGATTGTAAATCAGAACACACAAGAAAACTATTCGCAAATAGGCTTCACTTAGGTTTAAGTTTCTGCCTAGGCGACCTAAAACGAGGACTGCCTGTCATCTTTAAAAGACGTAAAATATAGGGCACTTAAATGACTAGGTGCTTTGCATGCCTCCGCATAACGCAAGCCATTACGCATAGCAGTTAACTGCTTCATTGGTAAATCTAATGTGTCTTCTTTACTTAGCAACAGACCTCTATACACAACAACCCCTTTCGATGTCAGCATTTTCCAATATCATCTAATGATAAACCCGCATTACGTCCGAGGGAAATCAGCGCTAAGCGCTCGATAACATTCTCGTTAAAAAACCTACGTAAGCATGTCTGCCATATGAACAAACCAAACCTTTC
>JBLHVA010000105.1:0-6437 GCA_047630005.1 Candidatus Endobugula sp.
AGACAATCCTCGATCAACCGCCCGCTTTTTTATCGCTTCTACTGGGTGCTAGTTCAGGCCAAGTAATTTGCGCGCTTCTTCGATGCTACGAGCCACAATTAATACCCGCACAGCAAGGGCTTCAGACAACAAAGTAAAGCGGCTGTTTTCTCCAGCCCAAGGTGTATTAAGGCTGTTAACTCCATGATTTTTGCAGCGCACCCTGGGTAACTTACAATGTAATTTCGTAACAAACTGCATGGTATCCAGATGCCGCCAAGTGCGCTCCATGCGGTCATCATGCTTAGGGTAAATTACTCCACATTCAGGGCAAGCGCCTTGGTCATCCGTATACTCAATGATGACCTCAACTTCCTGCGCCACCAGATCGAGAGCAACGCTACTGATTTACCATGGGCTATTTATTCAAAGCAACAAGCAGTAATGGTCTTCGATTTCCACAACACTAATCCCCGCTAGTTATTTTTATATTGGCGGTATTTTACCCTGAAATCATACAAATCTACGAAGAGCCATTTTTTCCTAATGGTTTTATTTACAATGTATAGAGGAACACCGTTACTAATTCTTTATCTATCTATATGAAGGTGTTGTTCTTCAATTTCAGGGCTTTCTTCTTTTGTCGTTGTCGCCGCTTCATCATTCTCTTGTGAAAATTGAGACACTAAGTCTTGCAACTCATTAGCCAAATGAGAAATTTTACTACCGATGCCATCTATTGCTAACGATGATTCCAACGCTTCTTCTGTCACCTTATTCGCACTATCAATATTATCGTTAATAGTATGAATAATGACATTTTGTTGCTGTGTTGCACCGGCAATTTTTTCATTCATTTGATTTATTTTACTACTACTTTCTACAACCATTTCTAAGATAGATCCTGCTTCTGATGCTAACTCTACGCCGCTTTTACTTTTTTCAACACTACGCTTCATTGTTGCGACCGCATCACCGGTGCCAATTTGTAACTTATTAATGGTTTCAGCAATTGAATGGGTTTCTGTCTGGATGCGATGAGATAAACTTCTCACCTCATCAGCAACAACCGCAAAACCTCGCCCATTTTCACCTGCGCGTGCAGCTTCGATCGCTGCATTTAATGCCAACAAATTAGTTTGATTAGAAATATCATCAATGACTGATAATACCGCAGCAATATTTTTGGAATCATCTTCTAAACCTTTAAGCGCATCTGAAGTAGCGTTGACCTCATTAGCAATGGTCTCTATTGCAACGACTGCTTGGTCCGTTGCCTTTTTACCCTCATTAGCTTTCTTATTTGCTTCAACAGCTGCGATAGAGGTTGAATCTGCATATTCATTATTTTGATCAATATTGACGGTGATTTGATGTATAGACTCCACCACATTATTCATCATATCTTTCTGTTTCACGGATTGATCTTTGCCCGACTGCGATAAGTCCAACAGCCCTGAACTTTGAGATAAAAGTAAATCTGATGTTTGTGCAACCTGATCAACAATATAATCCAGCTTAGAGATAAATAGATTAAAGCTGGTGGCAAATTCTGAAATTTCATTATCGCCTGAATCATCTAAACGGCTTTTTAAATTACCATTGCCGGTGGCAATTTCATTCATACGTTGGGTAATAAGATTTAATGGTTTAAAAATAATATTAGCGAGCAGCAATACTACAACAATAGCAGCCAATATCACGACAACTGCAACAACCGCTAACGAAGAATTTAGCTGTTGGGATAATGCTTTTGCACTTTTAAATGCTTCATCGTAATCTATTTCACTGACTATGGCCCAATCAAACCCGTCTACCTTAATCGGAGAATATGTGGACAGTACTTTATATCCATCATAACGCTCAAATATGTTAAATCCGCTCTCTCCTGCTAAGGCCGCTTTTGTCGACGGTGTAATTATTTTTTGTAAGCCAATATCAGTACCGCTCGACATTATTTGATCGATTGGTTGCGGATTAATTTCATTGTAGGCTCGAAGCTTGTTTATATAAGCGTCTGGTTTTTCAAAGTATAAACGACTGGTATTACGCAAAGTATAGTCAGAACTGACTAAATAATTTTCGCCCGTTTCTCCTAGGCCTACTTTTCCCCATTGCTTATCATTTGTCATAATTGAGTCAATAACGTCAATGGGTAACTGTACAATAAATACACCACGTACGCGTCGAAACTTAACTAATGGGGAGGCAACAAAAGCTGCTGGGGCCCCATGCAGTGGCGCATAACGACTAAAATCTTCAATCACTATTTCACCTTTTTTAATCTCTAATGAACGCCTATATGCCCTCGCTAATCCCGAATCTGCAAACGGACCATCTACCAAAGATGTTCCTAATTCAAAACCTTTTTGATATGAATATGTCACATCTCCATCTTTATTAACAAAATAGATATCGCCATACCCTAAGTTATTTGCATATGTACGAAATACTTCGTGATAACTTTTATGTCCAGTACTATATGCTGAATATTCGCCATCAGGTGCATCCATGGCAGATTTTTCGCCCATAGGATTAGGGTTTCTCACCATATATTGATATTGAATCGTCCAGTGATGCTCTTTAAAGCCTTTAAAGTATTGCTCTACAGTAGGTGCACTTTTAATATTTTTTGCTTCATAAAGATTAAAATAATTTTTAATATAGTATTGTTTTACCTTTTCTTTTTGTTCTGGCTTTACCTTTAGCTCTTCGCCCAAAGTAGTAAATTGATTAGCAAAATGCCAATTCGCAGAATCCGTATTATACTCAATCGCCATTAAACTAATTTGATTCAGTAAATTGTTTAGGTACTGCTCTATGTGGGATTTTTTAGCTTCCAATATAGCGGATAATTTACCCTGAGCCTGTGTACTCATCGCTTCATTGGTATTCGTCTGAGCAATATAGTTGGCGACAACACTCACTACACCAACAGAAGAGAAGGCAAGTAACAAGGTACCAGCAATTAATTTAGTTTTGATTTTCATCTATATGTCGGCCTCCACCGTTGATATCTTTTATACCACCCGGGGTATTAAATTAAGAATACATATCACCATTGAAAAAACTGCTCATACTGTAATAAATATAAAACAATGTCTCTTTAGGTTTAGCAGTTTTTTACAAATAGCGCAAGATTTAGATGAAAACGTTTCACCTGAAGGCGAAACACAAATAATGTCAGAACTTATCTTAAGTTGCTGAATAATAAGGTATTTTTAATTTATACTTATAAATACCGCTAGCTATCAAAGCGGCAATATAACCAGCAAGGAAAGCCACCTACCGTAGAAAAATTTAAAACTGTAACGAAATCAATAACTAACAGATTAAGTTATTTAATGTGTCAGAAAAAGTTCTTTACTATTGAGGGGTCGGTTGCGCAGGTAGGGTTTAAGCGCAACTCTCGCGATTTTCTTCGCTGCTCGGCGGGTTTCAGGTGACTCATAATTATTTATACTTATATCTATCAATACTTCACCACTGAAGCTCATCCCCCTGACCTCAGGATGAGAGCCAACAGAAACAAAACCGTGTTCGTGGACATAATAATAAGACTCGCCCCCTTTTACAGGAAGTTGAGTTTCTGCATCATGAGTGAAACCGATTTCGTAACCTAAAACAGCTAATAAAGCGAATTCGAATTGACGTAAAGCGGCCTCTATTGAATATTGGGTATTACTCAGTAACAGTAATAGTTTTTCATAATGGTAGTAAATGTCTTCATTAGGGTCACCTTCTTGCAGCAGATAAACCAGTAACTCGTTGGCGTACAGCGCGCTATATAAGTGATTAGCCACCAGAGGGATTGAGGGTGCAGCAGCCTCCATTGTCGTTAAGGTTTTTAATACGCCTTTGCCTTGCCATGAGAGAGACAAGGGAATGAAAGGCTGCAATAAGTAGCGAGGATTCTGAGTGGATTTACTGGTTTTTCTTGCACCACGAGCAATCAATGTCAACTTTCCGTGGGCTTGACTAAGAATATCAACTAATAAACTAGTATCTCGATAAGGACGTGTATGTAAAACATAACAATTCTGTAACTCTATATATTTTGGTGGCATAGCAGCACATATACCGTGATCGAATTATCGATCATCATACCCTAAACTACGTAAGGCGCGTTCATCATCAGACCATCCTGATTTTACTTTCACCCATGTTTTTAGCATGACTTTACTGTCAAATAGCGTTTGCATATCTTCTCTGGCTTGCTGACCTATTTTTTTCAAACGATCGCCCTTATCTCCAATGAGAATGCGCTTTTGCCCTTCTCTTTCCACTAAGATAAGCGCATTTATATGCAATATTTTGCCTTCCTGAGTAAACTCTTCGATTTCAACTGTCATTTGGTAAGGCAACTCATCCCCTAACTGACGGGTGATTTTTTCACGAATAATTTCTGCAGCTAAAAAACGAGAGCTCTTATCTGTAATTTGATCTTCAGCATAGAAAAATTCGTCTTCTGGTAACCGTACACGTACGATTTCTTCTAAACGATCCAAGTTTTGATTATTAAGTGCTGATACTGGGATAATTTCTTCTACGTTCACTTGCTCAAGCAATTTCTGTATATGCGGTAACAACATTTCTTTATCGTCAATAGTATCAACTTTGTTAATGACTAAAATGACAGGGCATTTAACGTCTGCTAAACGTTGGGCAACAACTTCATCTTCAGGTAGCCACTGCAATTTTTCAATCATAAACAGTACGACATCAACGTCTTGTATCGCCGTTGTGACTGCACGGTTCATATAGCGATTAATGGCTTTTTTTTGACCTTGATGTAAACCAGGAGTATCCACATAGATGAACTGAGTATCTTCTGTGGTTTTTATTCCCAGTAATTTGTGACGTGTCGTTTGCGGCTTTCTAGAGGTTATACTGAGTTTCTGACCGAGGATGTGATTTAATAGTGTAGATTTACCCACATTCGGGCGGCCAACGATAGCGATATAGCCACAGCGGTGTACATTTTTTGTCATATTGTCTCTATTTTAACTCATCGTTAAGTAATTTTAGTACCGTAGTTGCCGCTTCTTGCTCGGCTTGACGCCGACTTCCTGCCGTAGCAGTAACGGCTGTATCGAGCAAAGCTATACCGCAATCAACGGTAAAGCGTTGCTCGTGAGAAGCGCCTTCTATATTAGCAACCGTGTAAATGGGCAAAGGTTTCTTTTTAGACTGTAATAGTTCTTGTAAACGGGTTTTAGGGTCTTTCAGTTGATCATCGGAGGATAAGCTCTGTAGCCGTTCATCAAACCATTGCAAAATCACTTCCTGACATTGCTGAATGTCACTATCTATAAATATTGCACCGATAATAGCTTCAACCGTATCGGCTAGAATGGAGTCTCGACGAAAACCTCCACTTTTTAACTCACCAGACCCCATAATTAAGTAATCGCTTAACGAAAACTCCCTTGCTAGAGCTGCCAATGTAACACCTTTAACTAACCTAGAGCGTTGACGCGACAAAACACCTTCTTTAAGGTCGGGGAATTGTTCGAACAACTGCTGAGAAATAGTGACACCCAATAACGAATCACCTAGAAACTCTAGGCGCTCATTATTCGTTGACGAATAGCTTCGATGCGTCAACGCCGTTTCTAGTAATGTATCATCAGAAAAATAGTAGTTAATACGTTGTTGAAGTTGTTTTAAGTTCGGTTTAGCAATCACAGGAGGTCACGGTATATTCTATATATTTAAGTGTCTAAGCAAATGATTGTCAGCCTTCTTTGTCAATGGAAGGTGACTATATTTCATCATTTATTATTATATGTCGCCATAGTAGCAATGAGTGCAAGACAAAGAAAGAGCTAACCGCTACTCAATAGCACCTACACTAGAAAAACTCGGTATTGTCCCGCTAAATATACCTTCCCAATGCATCCAAGTAGCAAATGCTTTACCGACGATATTTTCTTCGGGTACAGTTCCCCAGACACGGCTATCAGAACTATTATTACGATTGTCACCCATCATAAAGTAATGCCCTTCAGGCACGTCATAGCTAGCATTAGCACCATGGGATAAAGGATTGATGAACTTCTGTGTTTGATGTTCAGCATCACCTAATGTTTCGTTATATATCTCATGCTGCGGTCGAGCGATAAGAAACTGTGCTTGTAACTCTTCACTGACCTTTACGCCGTTAATAAACAACTCATTATTACGATAATCAATCGTATCACCTGGTAAGCCTATCACTCGCTTGATGAAGTAACGTTTTTCGTGAGGTGGGAAAAACACCATCACATCACCGCGTTCAGGCTGGTTAAGATCGAATATTTTGGTCCGTATTACCGGTAAGCGAATACCATAGGTAAATTTATTAACTAAAATAAAGTCCCCTACTTTTAATGTCGGCACCATAGAGGGAGAAGGTATCTGGAACGGCTCAACGATAAACGAGCGCAAGATAAAAACCACGAATAACACGGGGAAAA
>JBLHVA010000106.1:0-6418 GCA_047630005.1 Candidatus Endobugula sp.
AAAAAAGGCTTATTTTTCCGTTAACTTTAAATTATCAATAATTGTTTTAACTGGCTCAACTTGGTTCATGGTATAAAAATGCAGCCCCGGAGCACCACTTTCTATTAAACCTTCACATAGCTCAGTGACCATATCAGTAGTAAAAGCCTGCATGCTTTCCTTATCATCACCGTAGGCCTCTACAGCCTTGCGTAACCAACGAGGAATCTCTGCACCACATGCTTTACTAAAGCGAATTAAATTTTGAATATTAATAATAGGCATAATGCCGGGGTATATAGGCTGATGAATACCTATTTTTTGACATTGATCAACAAAGAAAAAATATGCATCTAAATTAAAGAAGTATTGAGTGATAGCGCTATTAGCACCGGCATCAAACTTGCCTTTTAAATATTGAACATCGGTATTGTAGTTAGTAGACTCTGGATGAATCTCTGGATACGCCGCCACTTCTAAGTGGAAGTGATCCCCAAAATGTTCTCGAATAAACGCCACCAATTGATTGGCATAGACCATTTGCGACGCACTACCCATGCCGGAAGGGATGTCACCACGAAGCGCCACTATACGATTAATACCTGCCGCTTTATATTCTTCTATTAAGGCTGTTATTTCTTCTTCACCGTCACCACCAAAAGATAAATGCGGTGCGCTGGCAAAACCTTCTTGCTGAAACTTTGTCACCAAGTCTTTAGTATTCGTGCGGGTAGAACCACCTGCACCATAAGTCATCGAATAAAATTCAGGTGAAAAGTCGCTAAACGCATTACGTACGTGAATTAACTTTTCTTTGCCTGCGTCGGTTTTAGGCGGGAAAAACTCAAAACTTAAACGAAAGTTATCTTCTGTCATTAGTTGTTATAGTCCTAATATGCCAAGCGCAACTCTACGTTACGCCTGGCAATTGATCATAAAAAATATATGAATATATGCTTAATACTTATAAGTTTCAGGCTTAAATGGGCCTTCCACTGGTACTTTAATATAATCCGCTTGATAGGTTGTTAGCTGAGTAAGAACACCACCAAAACCTGCTACCATATCTGCTGCAACTTCTTCGTCTAATTTTTTCGGTAAGACTTTAAGGTACAAATTACTCGCTTTTTCAGCTGCAGGAAGATCCGCAAACTTCGCTTCGTACAAGTACATTTGCGCAAGTACTTGGTTAGCAAAAGAACCATCCATAATACGTGAAGGGTGACCTGTTGCATTACCTAAGTTTACTAAACGGCCTTCAGACAACAAGATTAAATAATCGCCTTCATCATCGCTACGTTTAATTTTATGGACTTGTGCTTTAATCTCATCCCATTCCCAGTTTTCACGCATAAAGGCTGTGTCGATTTCATTGTCGAAGTGACCGATATTACACACAACTGCGCCTGGCTTTAATGCTGCTAACATATACTTATCACATACGTTTGCATTACCAGTAGTGGTTACGATTAGATCCGTCTTACCTAGTAGCTCAGCATTAATACCCGCTGCACTTTCTAAGTTTACGCCGTTGTTATAAGGAGATACGACTTCAAACCCGTCCATGCATGCTTGCATCGCACAAATAGGATCGATTTCTGAAACTTTAACAATCATGCCTTCTTGGTTTAATGATGCTGCAGAGCCTTTACCTACATCACCGTAACCCACTACTAAGGCTTTTTTACCCATTAATAAATGATCGGTACCACGCTTAATCGCATCACTCAAGCTATGGCGACAACCGTATTTGTTATCGTTCTTTGATTTAGTCACCGCATCGTTCACGTTGATCGCAGGAATTTTTAATTCGCCATTATCTAGCATTTCCTGTAAGCGATGCACACCCGTAGTGGTTTCTTCTGAGATACCATGAATGATATCTAGCATTGCAGGATATTTGCTATGGCACATTTCAGTCAGATCGCCACCATCATCAAGAATTATGTTGGCATCCCATACTTCGCTGCCATTCACTTCTGACAAAATAGTTTGCTCAATACACCACAAAAACTCTTCTTCAGTTTCGCCTTTCCACGCGAACACTGGAATGCCTGCCGCTGCAACTGCTGCTGCTGCGTGGTCTTGTGTAGAGAAAATATTACAAGATGACCAGCGCACTTCTGCACCTAAGTCGACTAATGTTTCGATTAATACTGCTGTTTGAATTGTCATGTGAATACAACCCATGATTTTTGCACCCGCTAACGGCTGCTCAGCGCTATACTTTTTACGCAACGCCATTAATGCAGGCATTTCACTTTCAGCAATTTGAATTTCTTTACGACCAAACTCAGCATCTTTACGGAACTGTTCTGGCGTAGAAGCGGCGACTTTATAGTCGGTAAAATTTTCAGCAATTTTTAATTCAGCAGTCATATCTAATACCTTTGTATTTTTTAAAATCAGTTTTATGTTGAGGCAACGAAAAAACCATCGCCTCTTATACGGTTATTGTGTCTTTACAGTGCTGCTTTTAGCACATCAACTTTATCGGTTTTTTCCCAAGTAAAGTTTTCTTCTTCACGACCGAAGTGACCATATGCCGCTGTTGGCTGATAAATCGGCCGTTTAAGATCCAACATGTCAACCAAACCACCCGCACGCAGGTCAAAGTGCTCGCGAACTAAATTGGAAATTTCCGTCTCAGTTAATTTACCTGTGCCAAATGTGTTGATAGAAATAGATGTTGGTTCAGAAACACCAATGGCATAAGAAATCTGTATTTCGCAACGATCTGCCAAACCTGCAGCGACAATATTTTTCGCTACATAACGGCCTGCGTACGCAGCAGAGCGATCGACTTTTGATGGATCTTTACCCGAAAATGCACCACCACCATGGCGAGCCATGCCACCATAAGTATCAACAATAATTTTACGCCCGGTTAAACCACAGTCACCTACTGGGCCACCAATCACAAAATTACCGGTAGGATTAATGTGGAACAAGGTATCTTTATGCAACCACTCTTCGGGCAATACTGGCTTAACAATTTCTTGCATTACTGCTTCACGTAAATCATCTAGACCAATACTTGGATCGTGTTGCGTAGACAATACAACCGCGTCAATCGCAACGGGCTTGCCATTCTCGTAACGTAAGGTCACTTGGCTTTTTGCATCTGGGCGCAACCAACTTAAGGTATTGTTTTTACGTACTTTTGCTTGGCGTTCAACTAAGCGGTGAGCATAATAAATAGGGGCAGGCATTAACACATCAGTTTCGTTCGTCGCGTAACCAAACATTAATCCTTGATCACCCGCGCCCTGATCTTTGTCGTCTGCTTCATCAACACCCATGGCAATATCAACAGACTGCTTACCAATCGCATTTAATACGGCACAAGAGTCACCATCAAAACCGACATCGCTTGAGTTATAGCCGATACCTAACACCACATCGCGAACAATTTGCTCTAAGTCAACATAAGTAGATGTGCGCACTTCACCGGCAAGAACAACCATGCCCGTTTTCACCAAGGTCTCAACCGCGATACGAGAGTTTGGATCGTCTTTTAACATTGCATCAACGATAGCATCAGAAATCTGATCTGCCATTTTATCGGGATGACCTTCGGAAACAGATTCCGATGTAAACACTGAATATTCAGACATTTTTTTTCCTCTTTTTAATATTGCAGATCTGTTTTTTAAAACAACGAATCTACGTTTTAATAAATTGTTGCAGCTGGATTTGAAATCCATTACGCAACGCTAAATAATTACTTCTTTGTCGAACTAAACCGGCTGACTGCGCCCAACGTGTTAGCTCGTCGGGGTCAAAGCCTAGCCATACATCACCGCAAGCGGTTTTTGCCCAATCCTGATCGTGGCGACAAAGGTCTGTCAAAATAAATACACCATCAACCGCTAAACATTGAGCGACATCCATAAAAATATCTGCAGGTGATGGCGTATGGTGCAGCACCATATTCATCACCACACAATTAGCTAACATTTGTTGGCTCGCCAAGTAGTGTGTATCACCGTCAATAAACTCTATATTTGTTAACGCATTTTGAGCACAATAATATTGTGCTTTTTCTAGCATAGTCGGTGCATTATCAAGGGCAATGACTCGCTGGAACTGGCTAGCCAAAATAGGCAAAAACTCGCCTGCTCCCGGCCCCACTTCCACGGCTAGGTCGTTAACGACTACACCACTATTGCGTAGTAGATCCTTAACCGCATCACCATAAACAGGATATTCCGCGATTAAATCTTGTTGCGCTTTAAATTTCTCTGCCTGCTGTACAAAAAACTGCTGGGAAGCTCCCACTCGCTCTTCTTGAACACGCTGTAAACGCACAAGTATCTCTTGCGCTATTGCCACATTATCGATGGTGGCATAGAGCTGTTGATATAATGGCGCCAAGGCTTCTCCTGCACCTAACAAGGCTCGACTATAAAATATCGAGTTACCTTCTCGGCGTTTTGTCACCAAACCCGCTTCTGACAACACCTTTAAATGGTGGCTCATACCCGATTGTTTATACTGAAAAATATCGGATAGCTCTAACACCCCGTAAGCATCTTGAGCTAAAACTCGCAGTATCGCTAACCGTAAAATATCACCTACTGCCTTATTAAAAGCGGCAATATCAGAAAAACTAGTCCCAGCGGTATCGTTTGATGTACAAATCATAGGAAGGCATACTATCAGCATATAAAACCTATATCAAAATATTTTGATATAGGTTTTATATGGATTGGCTATAAATACCTATTTTAACCAATCAAAACACACTAGCGCACGCTTAGTGTCGGTGAAATACTTCAAATATGTCTTTATTTGTGGGATTGACGTCATTGATGACATCAAGAACAACTGACACAATACGCTTATAACAATCTCCACATACATCAGTGTAAACCTACAACCGAGAGGGCGATAAGGTGTTAGCGTTAAGGCCAAATTGTGAATGTTGTGATATTGATTTACCGCCAGAGTCTACCGAGGCTCTCATCTGTACATTCGAGTGCACCTTCTGTGCAGTCTGCTCAAAAGCGCTCCATTATCAATGCCCAAATTGTACTGGCAATTTAGTGCTACGCCCGATTAGACCCACAGCTAAACTCGCTAACAACCCCGCTTCAACAAAACGCGTTCTAAAACCAGGGGGCTGCGACCATGCAAACCAATAGTCGTACACGGCATATTATTGGCCTTATTTACGAAAACGCTAACAGCATTGATATCAGTGGGCCGCTACAAGTATTTGATACTGCAAGTCGCTTATTGATGGAATCTCAACAAACCAAACAAGCGGCTTATTTGGTAGAAACCGTTGCGGAGTACATTACCCCCTTACCATTAACGGGAGGCTTACAAGCCATTGCACACTACGATTTTTCTACTATGCCAACGCCAGACACACTAATCATACCCGGCGGCCAAGGCGCCCCACTTGTCGTACAGAACAGCGAGACAATCACTTGGGTAAAACAAACCGCGAGAAATACTCGTCGACTAGCCTCAACCTGTACTGGCGCCTTTATTTTGGCCAAAGCTGGCCTATTAGATAACCGTGAAGCCACCACTCATTGGCAATATGCACATACCTTACGTAAGAATTATCCCGCTATTAAGGTGAACGATGGGGCTATATTTATTAAAGATGGCGGCATTTACAGCTCAGCAGGTGTCACATCAGGTATTGATTTGGCACTCGCTTTAGTGGAAGAGGATTGGGGACAGGCACTCGCATTATCCGTGGCCAAGCAAATCGTCGTTTTTTTTAGGCGCTCCGGTGGTCAATCTCAATACAGCCCTCTATTACAAATGCAGGCTCAGCAGGAATCTCGCGTTTATACTACCCAACAATGGATATTGGCTCATTTACATGAAACGCTTCCTTTAGAGAAAATTGCTGCTCATGCGGCAATCAGCCCACGGCATTTTGCACGGTTATTTAAACGGGACACAGGCAATACCGTAGGTGAGTTTGTCACTTGTGCACGACTTGATGCAGCCAGATCACTACTCACATCATCCTCACTGCCTATTGCCCTAATTTCAGAACAGGTGGGCCTAGGGCATAGCGAAAATATGCGCCGTTTGTTTACACAATATTTCAACACTAATCCTAGTCAATACCGCCAACATTTTTCAGCAAAAGTGTAGTGACTCTTATTTAAGATAATACATTAGCCTCTCAACTCTACAAAGAAAACTCTACCTATTTCATACTGGAAAACCTCATGTTTAAAAAATTAGCGCCCGCCACGCAATTTATTTTAATTGCTTCCTGCTGCCTATTATTACTGTCGTTTGGTTTGCGCGCATCGTTCGGCATGTTTGTAAAACCTATTTCTGAAACCTATGGTTGGGGACGAGACATTATTGCCATGTCGCTAGCGATACAAAATCTTACGTGGGGAGTGGTTGCCGTTTTTGCTGGAGGTCTAGCAGATAGATTTGGTAACGTGAGAGTCGT
>JBLHVA010000107.1:0-6418 GCA_047630005.1 Candidatus Endobugula sp.
TCGGTGTTCACCATGTGGTGGGCTTATACGCTTCTCAAGTTTATCGTGCAAAGGTCAAGGACATTCCTTTTATACGTCAAAAAGTGGGTGCTATTTATGCTAATGCAGGACTATCAGATCGCAGTTATACGGGTAAAGTATTACGCCAAATATTAGAAACTTTTCCTCGCGATGAACTATTTCAAAGCACCAGCCAAGAGTTAGAAAAAACCTTGTTAGGTGTTGTGCAGCTAAACGAAAGACATATCGTTAAATTATTTATGAGGCAGTCGGCAGATGATCGTTTCGTCACGGCAATGATCTATATTCCAAGGGATAAATTTTCTAGTCAGTTATGTAAAAAAATTATTGATTATATCGGGGTGGCTGTAGGTGAGGATACTCACGAATTTTATACTTATTATTCTGAATCTTTGTTGTCTAGAACCTATATTATTTTCCGCCTAGACGAGTCAAAAGAAAAATCATGGAAAGTAAATGAAATAGAAAAAAATGTTCAACATTTATCTAAATCGTGGGTAGATTCTCTTTCTAAAAAAATAAAGCAACTGCATAGCGAAACGGACAGTCATAAATTAATAGAGAAGTATAGTGGCAGTTTTTCTAGCGCTTATAAAGATAATTTTACAACTGGAATTGCGCTAGATGATATCGCTATTGTGAATGAGTTAAACGAAGAAAGTCCAATAGCGTTGCACTTTTCTCAGCCGGATAAAAAAGACAATAAAGTGGTTCACTTTAAAGCATTTAACCATGGCAGTGCGCTGCCGTTGTCTGATGTTATTCCTGTGCTAGAAAGAATGAACCTAAAAGTAATAGGGGAGCATCCGTATAAAATTAAAAAAGATGGGGAAGTTGTATGGCTGCACGATTTTTTATTACATACGAGCTTAACTAATGAGATAGATTTATCCGAAATTCGCCAATTATTTGAATCAGCATTTATTAATATATGGCGTAGAAAAGTAGATAATGATTTTTTTAATGGTCTTGTTCTATCTGCTCAAATAGGCTGGAGAGATGTGAGTGTACTTCGATCATACGCCGCATATATGAAGCAGATCGCCTTTCCTTTTAGCAAGCGCGCGATTACTAAGAGTCTTATGGCATACCCGGTTATTGCACAACAATTGGTGAAATTATTTTATTTGCGTTTTGAGCCCATTAATGGCTCCCAAGCAGCGACAAAAAAATACAACGAAGAAAAACGACAGATTAAAGATGCCTTAGACGCGGTAACTAACTTAAATGACGATCGTATTCTACGTCAGTACCTTACATTAATTGAAGCAACCGTAAGAACGAACTACTTTCAAGTAATTGATGGCGAAGGTAAATCTTATATTTCTTTCAAACTTAATCCACAAAAAATTCTTGATGTCCCAGAGCCTCGTCCGTTGTATGAAATATTTGTTTATTCTAACCATGTTGAAGGCGTACATCTTCGTTACGGTAAAGTGGCAAGAGGAGGATTGCGTTGGTCTGATAGAGTAGAGGATTTCCGTACAGAAGTTCTAGGTTTAGTCAAAGCGCAAAATGTTAAGAATGCGGTGATTGTTCCCAATGGCGCAAAAGGTGGCTTTATTGCGAAAAAAGCCAATATGGCTGAAGGTCGCGACGCGTTTCTAAAAGAGGGCGTTAGTAGTTACAAAACATTTGTTCGTGGTTTATTAGATATTACTGATAACTTAGAGAAAGGAAAAATTATTGCCCCTGAAAATGTGATTCGTCACGATGAAGACGATCCGTATTTGGTCGTGGCTGCCGATAAAGGCACAGCAACATTCTCTGATATGGCTAACGAAATCGCCATTGAATATGGTCATTGGTTAGGTGATGGCTTCGCTTCTGGTGGTAGTGCAGGATACGATCATAAGGCAATGGGTATTACCGCTAAAGGTGCATGGGTATCGGTACAGCGACACTTTAAAGAAAAAGGTATTGATGTTCAGAAAAGTGACTTCACGGTTGTGGGTGTTGGCGATATGGCCGGCGATGTATTCGGCAACGGAATGTTGATGTCAAAGCATATCTGCTTAACTGCTGCGTTTAACCATTTACATATATTTATTGACCCTACCCCTAATGCAGCTGAGAGCTATACAGAAAGACAGCGTTTATTTACGACTGCGGGTGCCAATTGGGCAGATTATAACCAAAAATTATTGTCTGCTGGCGGCGGTGTTTTTTCACGGGAAGCTAAATCCATTAAAATCACTAAAGAGATGAAGCAGTGTTTTGATATTTCAGCTGATAGTTTAACGCCAATAGATTTAATTCATGCCTTGCTAAAAGCGCCAGTAGACCTTATTTGGAATGGAGGTATTGGTACTTACGTAAAATCAAAAAAAGAAAATCATGCAGATATTGGTGATAAAGCGAACGATAACCTACGAATTAATGGTTCACAGTTGCGCTGTAAAGTATTTGGTGAAGGCGGTAATTTAGGTCTTAGTCAATTAGGGCGAATCGAATATAGTTTACACGGCGGTGCGTGTAATACCGACTTCATTGATAATGCAGCAGGGGTGGACTGCTCTGATCATGAAGTGAATATTAAAATACTACTCAGTAATGTGATGGCGAATGGTGGCTTGTCTAGCGCACAGCGTAATCGTTTACTCGTTAGCATGACTGAAAATGTGTCAGAAATGGTGCTCACCAATAATTACTATCAGACTCAATCTATTAGTCTTGCACAAGTCGAAGCTTTTTCACGGATTGAAGAGTACCGACGTTTAATTAATGCCTTAGAGAGTAGAGGGCGATTGAATCGTGAGTTAGAGTTTATTCCTACCGATCAAGAGTTACTTGATCGTAGAGCCGAAAATCAGGCGTTAACTCGACCAGAATTAGCGCTATTAAATTGCTATGTGAAAGTAGAGCTAAAAGAGCTGTTGGCGGTTGATGAAATTGCAGATAATACGTATTTGTCATCCTGGGTAGAAAAAGCATTTCCAGAAAAGCTATTAACAAAATATAAACACGGTATACATAATCATATTTTGCGGAAAGAAATTATAGCAACTCAGTTAGCCAATGATATGGTTGATAATATGGGCATTACTTTTTGCAACCGAATGATGGAATCAACAGGCGAGAGTGCCCCAGCTATTGCTGTAGCGTATGTTGCTGCTAGAGATGTGTTTTGCTTCGATACTTTTCAAGAGAAAGTCAAAGCGCTGGACCACCACGTTCCTGCAGAAGATCAAATGAAATTGTTGTCCTCGATGATGCGACGTGTGCGCAGAGGTACGCGATGGTTTTTGTCTAATCGACACCATCGTCAAGAACTCCAAAAAACAGTTGATATTTTTCGTGACTGTGTGGCTCAAGTTATTCAAGAAACGCCAAATGTATTAAGTGATACAGAACTAGCATTATGGAAAGAACGTTGCGATAAATTTGAAACGCTAGGGCTAGACAACGAACTCGCTAAGGTAATGGCAATGCCAAATCATTTGTTCTCTGGCTTAGGCATTACCGAAGCTGTTTTACAGAGTAAGCAAGCCATTCCAGATGTGGTTGATATGCACCATTTGCTCGGCGATAAATTAGGCTTTTACTGGTTTGCCCATGCAGTTACCAATGTGAAAGTTGAAAACTATTGGCAGTCAATGGCAAGAGAGTCCTTTATTAATGATATCGATAAGATATTACGTATAATGACAGTCGAGCTATTACGCTTAGGTGGAAAACGTTTTCAACACGAAGAGACATTGCAATTATGGATGCAAGAAAATCCGGTGTTATTAACTCGCTGGCGCGAGATTGCTCACGAGCTACAAACGAATACCCACACTGACTTTGCCGTCTTCTCTGTGGCTATGCGTGAGCTCACCGAATTAGCAGATGTATGTCGCCAATGTACAAAGCTTAATGTGGAAATGTGATTTGATAAATGCGTAGGTTTTTATGACAACAACAGTAAAAGAAAAGTACGTCAATATTTCTCTTTCTATCTCAGCCGAGGAATATTTACGAGTGTACCAAGGGTCAGCAAAAAAGGTGTCTACTATTGATAGTGAGGGAAAACGTATTAGCTTTCCCGCTAATATCCTTCAGCCGTATGTATCACATGATGGAATAGTAGGTGCATTTACTATTATTATTGATGAAAGCAATCGTTTTAAAAAAATCATCAAAGTCGGGTAGTGGCTTGTCGATCAGCGTTATTAATCTGAGGCTCCTCAAGGTGCCTCTGCGACAAATACGCCTCTTAATGGCGCCGGGTGGCCTTCGACAGTTTTACTGTTGTCGTTAGGGTCTAAAAAATCGGCTAAGGAATGAAATTTCATCCATTCGGTTGCACGTTGCTCTTCTATTGTTGTTGTGGCGATATCTACTAATCGAGGATTACGAAAGCCGCATTTTCGCAGCCAGCTAATCAACGTGTCTGCGCTAGGTAAGAACCACACATTATTCATCATGGCATAACGGCCTTCAGGTACTAGAGTATCCCCCATCTTTCCATCAATCAGTAAGGTTTCTAATACCAATTGACCGCCTGAAGATAATGTGGATTTTAATTCACGTAAGTGATCCATAGGTGAGCGGCGGTGATATAAAACACCCATGGAAAATGTCGTATTAAAACTGTGTAAATCGTTAGGTAAGGCTTCAATACCGATAGGTAACACATCTACGTTGATGTCTCCTAAAAAGTGTTTCATCATATAAAATTGCACGACAAAACGCGGTGATGGATCAATACCAATAACCCGTTGCGCGCCCGCACCGTAACTACGTAAACAATGGTAGCCATTACCACACCCTACATCCAGTACAGTTCTACCTTCCAAAGGTGCTAAGTGTGGGAGAACTCGATCCCACTTCCAGTCAGAGCGCCATTCAGTATCAATATGAATGCCGTGAATAGACATCGGGCCTTTACGCCACGGGATCAACTGTTGTAATTGCAGCTTAATTTCAGACAACGTTTCTGCATCGCATTCTGCCGCTTGACCAATAGCAATTTTATTACAAAGTTGGGGCAGGCTATGGGTGGTGTCGTTGCTGGTAGTAGGTAAAGCATCGAGTGCTTGTCGCCATTGTTTAAGGTCGCCATAACGTTTTTCACATAAGCCTGCTTGAATATCTTGCGGTAGACGAGTGGCCCATTCAGCCAATTTTTGTTTTTTTGATTGATGGGAGGTGTCGGATAAATAGTGCAGTAATGATTGATAGTGATTAAGCATAAAAGGTATTTTTAGTTTAAAGAGAAAAACTGCAATGAATAAATAGATAGCAAATAATAATTATAAAAAGTGGTTGTGAAATTTATTTAATCGCAATAAAAGAACAAAAGGTAAAGCACTGAAACCATACGTCAGCACTTGAAAAGCCACACTGTTGCAGCCGTTGTTGATGAGTTTGTATGCTATCTGATCGTAATACATTTTCTAATGCAGTACGCTTTTGGGCGATTTCTAAATCGCTATAGCCGTTAACACGCTTAAAGTTGTGATAAAGATTGGTCATTAATTCCTGATGTGATGGGTTGTCGAAGTGTACTTTTTCCGACAAGATGAGTATCCCTCCAGGTAGTAGGCCGTCATAAATAGTTTGTAGAATAGTTGGACGATCGCTGGGGTCAATAAATTGCAGAGTAAAATTAAGCACGACGATAGAGGCTTTTTTAATCTCAAGCTGCTGAATATCACCACAAGTAATATCAACCGGTATCGTGGCAGCATCTAGCTCAATTGCTTCTCGACAGCGAGCGATCATGGCCGGTGAGTTATCAATACTATTAATAGTGCAATTTTTTGCTTGAACCCCATGCCTCATGGCAAGGGTTGCCGCACCTAATGAGCAACCTAGGTCGTAACAAATACTGTCATCTTGAGCATATCGCTTGGATATATCCCCAATCATACTCAATATAGCGCTATAACCAGGGACTGAACGACTAATCATATCGGGAAATACAGTGGCAACGGTCTCGTCAAAACAAAAAGGCGATACTTGCCCTATAGGTTCAGCAAAGATGCGGTCTGCTTGCTTATCGTTAGTATTAGTCATGTATGGTATCGAATTATAAATGGACGAAATTAAGCCTAATTAGGGCGTAGATGAAAGCGTATAGGCAACAACGCTGCTACTTATAACGTTTATTTTAACATTCTTATCTCATCAAGAGACACCTTAAAATAACCTTCTATAGTTATGCGCGTGTGGCGGTGAATAACGCTAATATCTGCATAGTTCGTAGAATAAGCTATTCTCTATAGAAATAGGTTAAACAAGTGATAGCAGCTATTTATGGAATCTACAGAATACGCAAATTTGAAGGTGTTAATTGTTGATGATTTTCCCAATTTTCGTACTACCTTAGCTAAAAATATGTATACCTTAGGTTTCCGTCATATTAACAGTGTCTCTAGTGGCAGTGAGGCTCTTAGTATTTGTCGTAAAG
>JBLHVA010000108.1:0-6417 GCA_047630005.1 Candidatus Endobugula sp.
TCCCGGTGACCAAATGGCATAGCTATATCGGCGATGCGACACTGGCCGATGCCATCCTCGACCGGCTTCTTCACAACGCACACAAGCTACCGCTCAAAGGGGAATCGATGAGAAAAGCAATGAGTTCCTTGACTGAAGATGAACACTTGGTGTAAAAAGACGCTAGCCAATGTTTAGGGCTGGGAGGTGTTCATCTTCCGCCGTAATGGGTGTTCAGCTTCACCGGAATACGCACTCATAACACAATGCATTTTTTAGCATATTCAAGCGCGATTACGCAGTCAGAGGCTTGATGTGAATCTTTCCGATATATTTCATATTCAGCAAGGTTAGAAAATGTAAATAATGCTCAAGCTATACTGCTGACACCTTCCGATGATAAAAAATAGCCATAATGCTTACCTCCAATTTTACACCCAAAAGGGTCAGACTTGATTGCTCTAAACCATTAGCTCGGGTTTTATTTTTAAAGAAGGGAAACATTTGTGTAATTCCTTTTACCATTTTTATTTTTTATATGCTTTATTTGGCGCCAAGGATAAAGTTAAGTGCTTAAAAAGCAACAGGTTAGATTTGGCACTAGACACCGGATCAAGTCCGGTGTGACGACCTATACAACTATCTCACTGCTTTTTTATTTTTTGAATAGCTATTCAGCAGACAATATATACTCTAAGCAAAGTCCGTATCGACTTTTTTGGTATTACTACGGTCTCTTAAACTGTGGCGCCCTGCGGATCGGCATCTACAATACGCAACAAGGCTCTAGCGGGGCCTGTTGGGTGGCGACGACCTTGTTCCCAGTTCTCTAGAGTCCGCTTACTGACACCAATCAAGGTAGCAAAACGATTTTGGGATAAACCCGTTTTTTCTCGGATCTCTTTTACTTCGGGATCAGGGAAAATAAATTCACGGGACGCACAGACCTTGCCCTGAACAATCGTATCCATTTGTTCTACGCTTGATAATAATTCATTAAACATTGTGTTATCCATCAGACCACCTCTCTACAACCTGTTTTAACGCTTTTAACTGCGCTGACGTTAGATTTTCTTGCTTACCTTTCGGATAGGTATAAATCATTCGTATATGCTCTTCATCCACTACCCAATAATATATCACCCGAACACCACCGCTTTTTCCTCGACCTTCCAAGCTCCAGCGAACTTTACGTAATCCACCAGACGACTTGATGATTGAACCTAGATCAGGTCGATGAATCAACGCTTCCTGTAAGGCTCGGTATTCATCATCGCTCATTAATTCTTTAATAAGACGGGTAAATATTGGCGTTTCGATAATTATCATAAGTTTCTTTGATTATACGCCAATGGCGTACATTGTCTAATTTAACTTAGCCGGATGCGTAGTCGCATGGATTGTTTAGCCTTAGCGCCATTTTTTGTGTTTTACGTTAGGGGCTATAGACACCGAATCAAGCCCGGTGTGACGGGAAACGATTAAAAAGATTAGAGCAGTTCGCTTCAATCCTTTATTTGTTGTTTAAACCAATTTCCACTGCAAAGTTTTACCGCCAAAAAACGGGACGATTGGGCTCCCATTGGGTAGGATGATTTCATCGGGCACTTGCCACTCTTGTTGTTGCAAGGTGATGGTGTCGGTGTTGCGCGGTAGGCCGTAGAAGTCTGGGCCGTGGTGACTGGCGAAGCCTTCTAGTTTATCTAATGCGCCTAGTTCGTCGAATACTTGTGCGTATAATTCGATGGCACTCCACGCGCTGTAACAACCGGCACAGCCACAGGCTGATTCTTTGCGATGTTTTTCGTGGGGGGCTGAGTCGGTGCCTAGAAAGAACTTACTGTTACCGCTTGCGACCATATCCCGCAGCGCTTGTTGATGGGTGTTGCGCTTGAGTACTGGCAGACAGTAGTTATGGGGATGTACGCCACCTACGAGCAGGTCATTACGATTTAATAGTAAGTGTTGCGGTGTGATAGTGGCGGCTACGTTATCCGAAGCGTCTCTTACAAACTCTGCCGCGTCTTGTGTGGTGATGTGTTCAAAGACGATTTTTAACTTAGGATAACTGGCGGTAATGATAGCTAAGTGGCGATCGATAAAGACTTTTTCGCGATCAAAAATATCAATATCGTGGTCGGTCACTTCACCATGAATCAGTAATAACATGCCTTCTTCAGACATCACTTCAAAAATAGGCGCTAGTTGATCTAAGGCACTGACGGCCGCATCGGAGTTGGTGGTGGCACCGGCGGGATACAGTTTTGCGGCTAGGATGCCTGCTCGTTTTGCCTCACGAATCATTTCTGGCGTGGTCGAGTTGGTCAGAAACAAGATCATTAACGGTTCAAAATCAAGCTTGTCTGCTGGGCGAGCTGCCAGAATGCGTTGTTTGTATTCATTCGCCATCGCGGCCGTGGTGACTGGTGGTACTAGGTTGGGCATAACAATCGCTCGGCGAAAGCAGCGGGCGGTAGCGGCGACGGTTTCTTGCAGGATATCACCATCGCGAAAATGTAGATGCCAGTCATCCGGTGTTTGAATGGTTAATGTGGTCATAAGTGATCTCTTTTGAATATGTGTGTTAAATAAATAGCGTTGATGGATTGAGCTTAGCGCCCACCTTCTTAACAGTTATTCTTGAAAATTAGCCGGTAATTGTATCAGCTTACCCTGATCGGAGTCGGTGAGTAGGTAGAGCTTATCGCTGTTAATTCCCACACCAACCCGTACATCTCGAATACGGCCGAACTGTTTCGAAAAGTAGCGATTCTCGCTGAAATACTGAGTTAAACTAGCATTTTCACCCTTACTAGCCTCTTGCTGAGAAGCAATATCTAACGGTGTTAACACAGCAAGCAGCTGAAATTTTAGTGATCCAACCAACCATTGATTATTATAAAAAGCCAAACCTGAGGGAGCGATAGAGGGGGTCCACATGTATTGCGGCTGTTCCATACCGGCTTTGTGCGTGCCTTCACCAATTTTGGTCGCGATGCCGTAATTCACACCGTAAGTGATGACTGGCCAGCCATAGTTAGCTGAATGAACAGAATGAATATAGCTACGCCCTGCGTCGATACGATTCAACTCATCCCCACCTTGGGGGCCATGTTCATGTAACCAAATATTGTTGGTTTGAGGGTGTACCGCTAAGCCTTGACTATTGCGATGACCGTAGGTGAAAATCTCTGGGCGGGCTTTGCTAGTTCTAATAACAGTGGTATTCGTATTACCAATAAAAGGATTATCTGCCGGAATACGGCCATCATCATAAAGCCGAATAAGGCTGCCGTGATGGCTATCGAGTTGTTGCGCCAAGGACTTTACACCGCGATCGCCTAAGCTGATGTACAGGTAAGGCTGTGGTTGATCGTGGGCGGTATGTAGCAACAAGCGGCCACCAAAATGTCGGCCACCTTTGGTTTTAGGTAGCGCTACAAAAAGGGTTTCTACATCGCTTAAGCGATTATTGATTAATTTACCGCGAATGACTTCGGTGCTATAGCCTTTGACTGCACTGCCAGCAGTGAAGCTAAGGTATACCCAGCGGTTTTCTGAGAATTGCGGGTGCAATGCCACATCCAATAATCCGCCTTGTCCAATAATAGCTATTGGCGGTAAGCCTTGTATCGGTGGGGATATTTCGCCCGATGGCGTCACTCGGCGTAATTGGCCGGTTCTTTCTGTAACTAAGAAATCACCATTGGGTAAAAACGCCAACGACCAAGGGCGCTCTAATTGATCGGTTATAATGACTGGAGCGAGAGTAACAGTAGGGCGAGTGCTAGAGAGGGGGGGAGATAAATTGGCAAAAGGAGCAGCTGGGGGCTTAGCTGCGTGAGCACTAACAGATAAAAAGCAAGAAGCGCCGAGGAACAACAAGCCCGCGGATACTACGTTAGCACTGAGAGTAAAAAAGGCTGATCGCATTGTTGACTCACCCTCGTTTACTATAAACCCACTTCAGGTTCACTTTAGTTGACTACAACCTGTTTTTTTACTTAATAAAGCCGCTATTAGCGATGTAACAGCGGCGAATATCCACCGTCAACACCTTTAGTGGCAATAGCCACGGCATCGTGTGCATGTAAGCTTTCGATATGTTCAATACGTACCCAAAAGTCGTTGTAGTTCGATTGCTGGTTAAGCGCATGCTTTACGCGACGGGCAGCATCTTCACAGAACATTTGGTTCGCGCCATTTAAACGTGCAAACTCTTGCTCATCTTCACGCTTTACTGCCGTTTGCACTGGGGTTTTTAAAACATCTTCGATCACGTTAATCAACGCGCTAATGGGTAAATCATCACACTCGTCATTTAGTTGAATACGGACATTAGCATAACTGCGTTGGCTATGGGGTGTTGCTACGCTACCGCGATCTGAACGTAACCATTGCTCTATAGCGGTTTTATCGACTTTATCGCTGTCGGCGAAATCTTCAGAAAAGGCTTGCTGCATTAGCTGGCGAGATAAGGCTGCTGAACAGGGGCAAGTAGAAGAATAGGGGACTTTTACATTGAGTTCTACACTAACATCACTGCCATTCCAAAGCGCCTTGATGCCAACAGGGTAATCTTTCCAGCCACTGTATTCGCTCTTTAGCGCGGGCTGATTAATTAAATAATCGAATTCGATATGCAAGCAGGTTTGGCTACTAATATCTTCGTGGCTAGCGAGTTTGTCTTTCAAAAAGGTTTTTAGCGTATCCATCGTGAGTACTTGCTGGCGCGAAAAATCGGCGAGCAACAAGTAAAGGCGCGACATATGAATGCCTTTCACTTCTGGCTTTGCTAGATCCACGTAAGTTTCCACAAAAGTATGCGCTTGGTAGTTACCTAGGTCTTGGTCATTAATCACTAGCGGTAGCGCTATGCGGCTCATGCCTACCCAGTCCAACGTACCATTAAATTGTGCCTTTTGGCTTGCCGCTACATCGGGCATGTCAGGTTTTTGCTGTGTGGTCATAGTAGTCTTTTTCTATTTTGGTCTATTTTGATAAGAGAAGCGTGTATCAACCCATTAATTGCTACGTTAATTACTCAATTATAGGTACGGAAATGGTCGCTAACTGGTCGTCTTTTACTGCTAAATAAAAGCAATTTTTTCGATTAGAGTGACATGCGGGCCCTTTCTGATCGACAAAACAAAGCAAGGTATCACCATCACAATCCATCCGTAACGAGACAAGTTTTTGCGTATGCCCAGAACTCTCGCCTTTACGCCACAAGGCTTCGCGAGAGCGAGACCAGTAACACACTTGCCCTTTTTCGAGGGTCTCTAGTAGAGCGTCACGATTCATCCATGCCATCATCAGCACTTCGCCAGTATCATGCTGTTGGGCTATCGCAGGAATAAGGCCATTGTCATCAAATCGCACATGCTCAAGTGCCTGTTTAAACGATACTGTGCTGTCTAACGCCGTTTTTTCTAGCGCGGTAAAGAAGGGGTTATCCATGCTGAAGGAGGTTCACCTATGATCTGGTCTAATGAAGTTTTTGCACCGAGCCTAATGGCTGCTATGTAAACGTGAGCGCCGATTGTAACAAATAATCTACGCTGTTCGCCGAAATTACCGATATTTTTCCCCTCTAAGGCTCAATTAATTACGTTATACGTGAAAACAATAAGTCCCACACCCCATGACCCAAGCGTTCTCCACGCTTTTCAAACTTAGTGAGAGGTCGATAATCAGGACGGGGCGTAAAACAGTAATCTTCTTGTTGATTAGCAAAACCATCTGCCACTGACATCACTTCCATCATGTAGTCTGCGTAGGGTTCCCAATCAGTTGCCATATGGCTAACACCACTGAGCTCCAGCTTACGACGAATAAGCTGCATAAATTCTAAATTGACTATACGCCGCTTATTGTGTTTTTTCTTATGCCAAGGATCGGGAAAATATAATTGAAAGCGTGAAATACTTTCATCGACAAAACAATCGTCCAGTACATCGACCGCATCGGCCATATATACCCGCAGATTGGTGACACCTGCTTTGGCTGCATTATTGATTAGACGTCCTACACCGGGGGGATGCACTTCGATGCCAACAAAATCACTCTCGGGCTGCGCTTGTGCCATTTCGAATAGAGAGTCACCCATACCGAAGCCCACTTCAACCACTAACGGGGCGTCTTGCCGACCGAATATCTTTTGTTGATCAAACACACCACCAAATAGGCTAAGGCCATAGGTTTCCCACGCGTGATCGAAAGCATTTTTTTGGCCGTCGGTCATACGGCCACCGCGAATCACATAGCTGCGTATTGGCTTGTCTTTATATTCGGGTTTCATTTCAAAGGTTTCTGACATACTTCACTCTTTACTCTTCAAACTTCAATTTTTTGCATACAACACAAAACCTATCTACTGATACATCCCTACAAGGACGAACGGGCGATGCCTATCGCAAAACAGAACCAACCTATGAT
>JBLHVA010000109.1:0-6307 GCA_047630005.1 Candidatus Endobugula sp.
AATCAATCATTCTAATAACTCACTTATACCTAACTAAGCGGAATATGGCCTATTTTTAAGCCTTACACGGATCAGAAACTACCGGAATACACCTAACTGCTATATCATGCAGCCTTTCTATTTCTTTCAATTTAGTTGATCACTCCCTATGCACTTATTCGTTGATAACCTCACCAATGTTGATTTTAGTTACTTAGATGCCGACCGCGGTGTAGTCGGCGAAACCTGGCTGGCGAGCATTGTATTAGAAGGGGCTTTAGACGAACAAGGTATGGTCTGCGATTTTGGAATAGTAAAGAAAACGATTCGCCAATGGTTAGATACCTATGTCGATCACTGCTTAGTGGTTGCGGCTCAATCCTCAGCTGCAAATATCGTCAGTGACCAACAATCGGTTGATATCACATGGCAGTATCAACAAAAACACTTACAGTGCTTATCCCCCAGTGAAGCTATCTGTTTGATTGATGCCACACAGATCACCCCTGAAAGTGTCGCCAGCTGGTGTATTAAGCAATTGCGAGAACTTCTACCTGACACCATTGACCGTATCGCATTAACCTTTACACCAGAAGTAATTAAATACCATTCGTATCATTACACTCATGGTTTAAAAAAGCACTTAGGTAATTGCCAACGCATTGCTCACGGACATCGCTCAACTATCGAGATTTACCGTGATGACAAACGTGATTCATCTCTAGAAGACGCATGGTGTGAGCAATGGCGAGATATTTATATTGGCACCCGCAGCGACTTTATTAATACCGTGCAAAAAGATGGTGAGGGTTATGACCATTTTGCCTATGATGCCGAACAAGGGCATTTTGAGATTACCTTACCCTCTGCTGACTGTTATATGATCGACACGGATAGCACCGTCGAACTTATTGCTAGCCATATCGCCAACACCTTAAAACAACGACATCCTAACCATCGTTTTATGGTGAAAGCATTTGAAGGGATTGGTAAAGGCGCTATTGCCTACGCTTAAGCGTCAATATTGCTTACAATTCAATAGCCGGCAATCCCTTGTCTCCACTACATAAGTTGTGCGCTTGCTGTTCGAGCACATGACATTTTGTCAGACTGTTATAGTGCCCCCCATCTGTAAATTCAATATTACTTGCTAACTTCACCCACTTGACACATTAACGATAAAAACTTGTCAACATTACTAGAAATAACGTTGTAGCTGGCTATTCTCATCACAGGTGAACGCTTATATTTAACAGCGTCTAGCATTCCTACGGTGCAGAGTCGACGGCCTCCCCTTGGTTCAGCTTCTGTTTTCGCGATAGTATCATCCCTAAAGTCAATGTGAAGGATGCGACAATGAGTGCTGTTTTAATACCCATTTGGCTGGCGATAGCCCCCCAAACAATACTCCCGATACTCATAGAACCAAAAAACACCATCAGGTATATCGCTGAGCCGCGAGCCCGGACCCAATCAGGTAAGGCACTTTGCACCGACACGCTAAATGTTGACAGGGTCCATATCCAGCTGATACCGAACATAATGCAACCGATAACCGCCAATATTTTATCGACCGGCCAGCTAGGAAAAAGATAGGTTAGTAGAGCATTATTGACAGGGAATGCAGAAAACATCATGGTAGCGATAATAAATGACGCGGCAATCCAAGTGATGTGATCAGTGCTTAATCTCTTTTTGACCTTGGGAGAAAGAAATGCGCCGATTACTGCCCCTAGACCTATAGCGGCGATCATCAGACCGTATAACTCGGCGCCGCCTTGCATCTCTGTTTTAACGAAAATAGGTAGTAGCGCCCAATAGGCACTGGCTGATATAAAAAAAGCAAATGCACGCCAGAGCGTTGCTCTAAGAGGTGGACTATATCGCGCATAGCGTACGCCGGCTTTAATTACATCAAATATAGGTTCTTTTTTAGGTGGAGGTTCGTTCGCTTTTTTAGGGCTCCACCAAAGAAAAGCCCATATGATGGCAATAAGACTTAGGGCATTAATGATAAAAGGGCTTTCGGGACCAAGGGTAACAATTAATGCTCCAGCTATAGCTGGACCGATAGACCGACTTAGGTTGAAGCCAATGCTGTTCAATGAGATAGCGGACTGTAAATCTTTTTTAGGCACCAGCAAGGGGTTTATTGCTTGCTTCGGTGCGGCAGTGAACGCTGCACAGCTTCCTATTAAAAAGATAAATAGTAATAGAAGGTAGGGGGTCATGGAATTCAGATAAACTAGTATAGCCAATATGACAGCAATCACTGACATAATAATATTGACTATCAAAAGCATCTTCCTCTTGTTAGTAATGTCCGCTATGGCTCCAGCGAGCAATACAAAAAGGAAAATGGGTAGTGCCGTTGCGGCTTGTACCAAGGCGACAATAAAAGGGTCATCGGTCATGGTAGTCATTAACCAACCCGCCCCTATCTCATGCATTCTCAACCCTATAGTTGAAATGACGGTCGCACTCCATATTACGGTAAAGCTTTTTGACTTAAAAGGAGCGGTTGAGCTACTTGTTTTCATACGATAGTGCCTCTTGAGTCGTGCGAATAATTTATTCTTAGTATGAGCCTGTTAACGCTCTATAGTTCCGCTAAATAGTTCTACTAGATAGTTCCGCTAAATAGTTCTACTAGATAGCTCTGCTAGTTTTTAGCCGGTTCCTCTGGGTTTGTTAAAGTCGCGTGATATTTTTTTGATTTTAATACAGCCCTGGGGGATGTTGCCAGAGCATATGCGTCAATTGATATTGGCGTTAACCTGAAACAATCTTCGGATGTATAGTGAAATGATACTTTTTATTTGATGTGCGTAAACCTATAATCGCGATCATTCTACCTGACAAACTTGATACCACGAAGGATTTATTGGCCTCTCGTGCAGAATCACTGGTAATTGCACATATAATGGAATTGTTGAAATTTGATAGACGTAAAACCAACACTTCCCTCAGCCTAACTAGCAACACATTAAAATTTTCCTATACTTTAAATCACTGCTGCCCCGTCAACCTCAGCTCAATTAGCTATAGGCTACGTCAATCGTAGCCAAGCGGTGTAATGGTGAGTAAGCGACATGAAAATAAAAAAACCCGTTATTCCGGAAAGCGTTTTTTGCTTATCCGGAAAAAATCTGTAAGAACAGATTTGAACCACATGAGCAGGCCCAGAGGGTGAAAGCCAGGGAAAACTTTCATAATCTAGTGATTTCAATGGCTTACTAGATACCCGGATCAAGCCCGGCATGACGACATTACGTTAGCGGAACAGTAGTAACTGTAAATATAAACACCGCTTAAGCGTCAGCATACAGGGAAAATAATAAACGTAATATGAGACCGAAAAAATGAAGGCATATGGTGAGAATCAGATGAGATGTGCATCTTTCACCCCTATTGATTGTGCACCTACATTAACCAACAACACTGAACTTAAAAATAAAAATCCCTGGAGGCATTGCTAAAAAACCTCTCTCTAATAAACTCTTGGATTAAACAACTATTACGCCATATTATAATTTTCATCATTCACAGCATTGTTATTTTTAATGCGTGAGATAAAGTAATCTACTATTTGTTGGGACAATTGAAAGCCTGCCCTATCAAAAGTTTTAGTCCCAGGCCCATCATTTACTTCTAAAACAAGTACCGGAGAATCCAATCTATCGGGTGCAACCATAATATCAACACCAGCTACAGCCAAACCAGACGCCCTAGTGGCGTCGAGCGCGACACTTTTTAACTCTGCATTCAAATCGACCCACTCAACCGCACTACCCGCAGAAACATTAGATATACTCATCGGCTTTTTTGCTGTTGCCTTAATTGCCTGAGGAAGCACTTGATCACCTATCACAATCACTCGATAGTGATGTATTGCTGCCTCAGGATTGCCAATAAATTCTTGCAATAAAAAATCACCCCCAGAACAACCTTTTTCTATTAATTTATTAAATATCCGCTTAGTATCATTTAACGTACGCAAAAACTGAATACCTTCTCCGCGAGTACCGTAATTAGATTTTAAAACATAAGGAGGAGGACCTAAAAGGTCAGGGACTTCATCTGAAGAATCTGCATGTAGAGACAGACAATCATCTAAAAAAATGGTCTTCGGCGAAGGAATATCAGCCTTCTGCAAAAGTCGAAAAAAATCTATTTTGCTATCGGTAACTTCAGTGTGATGTGTAGAGTTTAAAACTTCAACACCCTGACTTTCAAATATACGTAAATATTTTCGTCCTAAATCCGCCGTACCCCAACACCACAATAAGGCTGCCGTGTAATCACTAGGGCGATAAAAGTGTTCAGAGAAAAAAACTCCCACAGCACCATCTTTTTCAACAATTTTACACTGATCAATACCGTCTTTATAATAAGAAATAACATCAACAGGGTGATGTCCAAATGAAGAAATAAGGTTTTTTGCCGTTTCGTTTTCGGCATTTTCAACAAAAAAAAGTATTTTCACTGTATTTCTCTTCATATTTAAGGTGATTTCTCTATTCCATTTGAGCTACTGACTGAACAAAAGTTCAGTCTTCACCTAGTTTTATCTACTATTAAATAATAAAAAAATAATGAACTTTAATTCACCTTGCCAGCCGTCACTGCCACTCAAAAATATCAACGGTATCATTCTTTAATTCACTTGAAAAACGTCGCCCTGCACGACTCCTTTGCAGACGGCTACATTTCTGTCACATTTTTGTCATGTTAATATACGATAATACACAGCTAGCACGCACTCTGCTTTTCACCTTTCTTATTTAGGCGTTTAGCTAAATATTTAACATAGCTCCTTTAGATTATTTTTAATACAGGTATTAAAGCAATGACTATTCGCATCGCTATTAATGGTTTTGGCCGCATGGGGCGCTTAGCTTTACGTGCGGGCTGGGATTCTCATCAGTTTTCTATTGTGCATATCAATGAAATTGCTGGCGATGCCGCCGCAGCAGCACATCTTCTTGAATACGATTCAGTGCATGGTCGCTGGGACAAGCAAATTCAGGCAACAGACAATACCCTGGTGATCGACAATCACGTAGTCGGCTACTCACAAAACGAAACCATTCACGATACCAATTGGCAAGCACTTGATATTGATATCGTCGTTGAGTGTACAGGCAAACATAAATCGCAAGAATCATTAGCGCCCTATTTCGCTGCTGGCATTAAAAAAGTCGTAGTCTCTGCGCCCATTAAAGATGGCACGCTGAATGTGGTCATGGGCGTTAATGACAGCGCGTACGACCATGAACAACACCATATCGTCACTGCGGCGTCTTGTACTACTAACTGCATCGCACCGGCCATTGATGTCATTCACTCGACTTTTGGTATTAAACACGGCTCTATCACGACTATTCACGATCTTACCAACACCCAAAGCATTCTCGACGAATACCATAAAGACTTACGCCGTGCCCGCGCTTGTGGCACATCGTTAATTCCCACCACTACCGGTTCAGCTACTGCGATTACTGAAATATTTCCCGAACTTAAAGGCCGCTTAAATGGCATTGCCATTCGTGTGCCGCTGACCAATGCCTCGCTCACCGATTGTGTATTTGAGTTAGAAAAAAGCGTGACGGCAGAACAAGTCAATCAAGCACTAAAAACCGCCGCCACAGGCCGCTTAAACGGTGTATTGGGTTACGAAGAAAAACCTTTAGTATCTGTAGACTACACCAATGATACCCGCTCAAGCATTGTCGATGCGCTCTCTACGATGGTGATAAACGGCACGCAAGTCAAACTACTCTTGTGGTATGACAATGAAATTGGCTATGTACATCGCATGGTAGAACTCACCGAGCTTGTCGCCAAACAATTAAACCGCTAACCGTGAATAAGTGCGTGATAATGAACAATAAAAAGCCCTCTTATTCATGATGAAAACACTGTCGTCTCCTATTGGGCAATATGCAGTTGTCACTGCAAATTACTGGGCGTTTACATTAACCGATGGTGCATTGCGCATGTTGGTGGTGTTGTACTTTCACCAACTCGGCTTTAGTCCATTACATATCGCTATGCTGTTTGTGCTGTACGAACTCTTTGGCGTAATCACCAATTTATGGGGCGGCTGGATTGGCGCTAGGCTGGGCTTGCATATTACGATGCAAGCAGGCTTAGCCTTACAAATCATTGCCTTGATGATGCTGCTGGTTGACACCTCGATGTTGACTGCCGTCTATGTAATGATCACCCAAGCATTATCTGGTATCGCCAAAGACTTAAACAAAATGAGCGCCAAGAGCGCGATTAAAACATTAGTCAAACAAGTCGAAAAAAACAACCTCGAATG
>JBLHVA010000110.1:0-6270 GCA_047630005.1 Candidatus Endobugula sp.
AAAAGCTGTCTTAGCTCTCATATAGTTATCATAAAAGAAGGAGTTTTTTCTCTCACAGATCTATAACGCCTGAGTCGAAAATTAACGCTAGAAAAAATATTGGTCGGGGATTAAAATTGAAATTGTTAAAAATTTTGTACTTTTTTATCGCAACCCAATAGTTTGTGAAAGTTATAAATAAGCTCTTTTTAATTACTGATATTGATCAAGAACCCTCCATACCTACTTCACGCATTTTGGCGAGTTTATAACGTAATGTGCGCGGGCTAATACCTAATCGTTCGGCAGTATTTTTTCGACTTCCGCCTTCTTCTTTTAATGTGTTTGCGATTATTTCAAATTCTTTTTGTTGTAGGTTGTCTCCTAAACACTGAGCAGACGCTTCCACTTGACTAATGCCAAATTCATCTTCTATTGACAAGTCGTCCCGTTCGTTAGACGAAAAAACGCCGCAATCAACACTTTTTTCTGGTGTCATTCCACCCATAAAATTTGATTCCGATGACTCTTTCGGCAGCGTCGGTGCCCTTAAGTGGGAACCCTCAGTAGGAGCGTTGACTGATGCCAAATTTGGAATTGACATAATATCTAAGCCTAAGTCTTCAGCGTTTATCAAACTCCCTAACTGCAAGATTAAAGCACGTTGAATAACATTATCTAACTCTCTTACGTTACCGGGCCAAGGATAAGTTAACAGCGCTTGTTGTGCAGTATGAGTTAATATTAAACCTGTTCTTTTTTGCTTATTCGAATGCTTGGTCAATAATTGCTGTGCGAGAGGCAAGATATCTTTAGGGCGCTCTCTTAGAGGCTTCCACACCAAAGGAAGAACACTCAGACGGTAATATAAATCTTCTCTGAATTTTCCTTGCGCAACATGCTCTGCCATATTACGGTTAGATGTTGCTATTACTCTCACATCTAGCTGAATAAGTTTTTTACCCCCTAGACGCTCCACTTCTTGCTCTTGAAGCACACGCAATAGTTTCGCTTGTAAACCAACGTCCATTTCAGATATTTCATCTAACAATAAAGTACCACCGTTTGCTTGTTCGAACTTACCCGGTGTGCTGACCAACGCGCCGGTATAAGCGCCTTTTTCATATCCAAACAACATGGATTCCAACATGTTTTCAGGGATAGCGGCACAATTAATAGCAACGAAAGGTTTATCTGCACGGGTAGAATGCTGATGAATAAATCGAGCCAACACTTCCTTACCTGTGCCAGATTCACCTAATATTAAGGCAGTAGAATTTGACTGTGCTACTCGAGCGCTTAAGGTTAATAGTTGCTGACTGTGGGGGTCTTCTGCTATAGGCTCGTCATCTTGATTGACTACTGCACAGCCTAGTTGTCGATGAACAATATCTACTAACTCTTTCGGCTCAAAGGGCTTCACTAAATAATCAACTGCGCCATTTCGAATGGCATCAACTGAATCGCGCACACTGCCATAGGCTGTCATTAATAAGACCGGGATATGCGCATATTGCTCGGTGATATATTGAAGCAAGTCATGTCCACTTAACACTCCCATATTAATATCAGAAACCACCATCAATATGTCTTTTTCTTTAGATAGTATCTCCATTGCCTGTTCTGCGTGTTTAGCAGAAACGACCAAATAATTGGCTAATGATAAGGTGTCATCCAAGGCTTCTCTTAACGAAAAGTCATCTTCAACAACCAGAATTTTTTTAGCCTGTTGGGAATTGTTAGAGGAATACTTTTTTATAGTAGATGACTTTTCATCATAGACTTTAGATGAATAACTATGCACTGAATCAAACAATAACGCTGACATAAAAATCTCTCTCTTTACTTCAATAAATAAAAATAATCTTAGGTTTTTTGGTATTTGATCAGATGAATATTATAGGAAGTTCTAATGTAGCAGACACACCACCAGATGAATTTGAAATCAAATTGAATGTGCCATTGTTATGTGCTTTAACAACCGTATTAACCACTGACAAGCCAATTCCGGTTCCTTGTGACTTAGTAGTAAAGAACATATCATTTACATGGGACTTAACATCTTCGTCGATGCCGCTACCGTTATCAATAACAGAGACGATGAGGTGATTAGGTTTCTTTTCTATCAAATTAATGATTAATTCGCCCCCTTCTCCCATAGCCTGCACACTGTTATTGACCAAATTAAGTATTGCACCAATAAGCGCATCTTTATTACACATTATTTTCGTGCAGGTTTTATCTACATTCCAACAACAGTTAATCGAATGATGTGAAAATATCATTTCAGTAGATTCAAACAATAAGGCATGTAACTCACCTACGCTAAGCTGATCATCTAATGGCATTCCCGCCTTAACAAAAAGCAGCATATCCCTCACCTGTCGCTCCATTTCATGTAAACGGTTAACCATTTTTTGTGTGAACTCATAGCGCTTTTGTTCAGATAAGGTCTCATTCAATAGGTGACTGCCATATAACATAGCGGAAGAGAGAGGAGTACGGACCTGATGCGCTAACGTAGAAACCATTTTGCCTAAAGCGGTTAACCGTTCATGGCGGCTTAATTCAGCTTGTAAATGACGAGTTTCGGATTGGTCGGTAAGCAAAATAATTTGTCCATCTTGCCCGAGTGATCGGGTAGAAATGTTAATACGTTGCCCCTGCGTATTAGAGACTTCATGCCCATCATCGCTTTTAGGAGAGAAGCATTGTTGAATAACATCTCGCCATAGCTGCCCTCTCAAATCCTTCTGTAACATATCTCCTGCTGCTGGATTAATTTCTACAATAATCCCTCGGTGATCCAAAACAACGACTCCGCCAGGTAGAAAGTTAATGAGGTGTTCCAAACGATTGGCGACTTGCTCTTTATCTTTCAGTTCCTGAATACGTTGTTCGCTTACCGTATTAAGTTCAGAAGTTAAATCTGCTACGCGATGCTCTAATAAACTATATGACTCTGTTAGTTGCGCAGATAAATCTGAAAATAAATCAACAGAAGACTTGTGAGAAATTGAGGTATCGTCAATGTTTTTTTCGCTATTTTTTTTTCTACTTTCTTCGCCACATTTTTCCGCTATACCGCTGCTTATTTCTTTTTTTTGTAACGGCGTATCAGTATAAGCACCCACTAATGCGTCACTGACAGGGGTCGACAAAAAGACATTGGGGAATATGGTGGTGGATGATTCTGTGTGACGAATACTTTCTGCCATGCTTAACCTCTGCTCGATACCAATCTACTAATGATAAATAACTCATTTATCCGTTATAAAGTAGTCTGTCTGCAAAGGTAGTGCCAAGAAAAAAACATGTTGTAAATCAAAGGCTAACAAGTGGTTTCTTTAAGCAAGAGGAAAGCGTGACAAAATAATGTCGCAAAGTAATGATACAGGTATGTATGAGCAAGACAGTGTTAGGAATGAATCAAAGGGAATGAGAATAAAAGAATGATAAAAAAAGAGGAAAAAAGCAGACGGCTAAGCACCGTCTACTGAAGTCGGGCTTAGTAAACGCTTGAATTTCGAGAACGATAAATTTCTACATCAGCGTTAGATTCTAACTGTGCCTGCCAAGCGCGGTATTCGTCACCCGCTATACCTGAGGAAAGACTAGTACGTAAACTAACACGTTCTTCTACGGTTAACTCTTCCGTATTACCAAGGCTTACCTTAGACAAGCTAGCAATAATGTAGTCGCCATTATCTAAGTGGCGCTCTAACAAGACAGCCTTTTCTTTAGGGTGTGGCATTTTAAATACGCTAGCCAGCAATTCTTCTGGAACACCTGCCGCATTTCTTTGCGCATCGGTTTGTGCCGAAAGAACAACGCCTTCTTCTTCTGCTAATGTGCTGATATCTGTGCCATTATTTAAAGCTTCACGTAATAATTGTGCTTGCTCGGCTACTTTTTCTTTTGCTTTTTTAAGCTGTAATTCTGCAAGAATTTCTTCACGCTTTTCTTCCAAGGTTAACGTTCTGACCGGATTATGTTCAAGTAATTTAACAACTACTGCTTTGTCTGACGATATATTTAGCATATCACTACTATGCTTCTCTTGAACCACTTGCTCACTAAATGCAGCATCAATAACACGCCTATCTTGTAATATTGCTGCATCCTTAGTGGACGCATTATCACGGGTAAATAAGCTTGTTTTAATTGCTGTAACGCCCAACTCACCAGCTACCTCTTCTAAGTTTTCAGCGTTATAAGCAAGCTCTTCTAGTGTTTGTACATCTAATACAAATTGCTCTTCTGCTTGGTTGCGCTTAAGCTCAGACTCTATTTTTGCTTTTTGGCTATCAAACGTAGGGGCTTGTTTCTCTGTTAGAGCAATAAGTTTAATAAAATGCGTGGCATTATCAATGCTAACAGCCTCTGATACTTGACCTTCAGTAAGTAATAGCAACGCTTCTTCAAATGCTTCCGGAAAACCTTCGCCTGTACTGAGGCCTAAATTACCACCGTTATCTCTAGTACCAAAGTCATCTGAATACTCGCTTGCTAGTTCAGCAAAGTCGATGCCAGAGGCTAACTTTTCTTTAACGACTGCTATTTTTTGCTGCGCAGCTTCGTCATCACCTTCAATCATAATATGTGATGCTTCACGCTGAGTCGTTGCATCGTAACTCGCTACGATTTCATCGTATTGTTGCTGTATAGCCACATTGTCAATGGTGATATCTTTTTCTATTGCGGTAACACTTAATTCTATATATTCAATCGCTACTTCTTCAGTTGATAAGTATTGAGCTTTATTAGAATCGTAATGAATTGATATCTCTTCTTCTGAAATCGTCATCGTATTAGGTAAGTTTTCCAAAGGTAGAGTAAGCCAAGAAAAGTCTCGTGTTTGACGAGATAGCGCTACCACTTGATCGATTTCTTTATCGGTAATAAAGTCAGAAGAAACGATAGCTCCCTGCATTTGATTCGCAAGTAAATCGTTTTTGAGTAATGTTCTAAAAGAAGCGGGGGTGTGTCCTAGATTCCTTACGCTCTGCAAGAAACGTTGTTGATCAAAATTACCTTCTAACTGAAAAATAGGCAGTTCAACAATCGTTTTATCTATCTCTTGTGTAGAAAAAGTCATATCGCCTCTTTCAGCAATATTAATCATTAATGTGCGCTGAACCAAACTAGTCATCACTGATTCCCTAAGGCGTTCATCAGTAAAGAAGTCTGCAGGTAGGTTCTCGCCAAACTGTGACTGTAAACGCTGACGCTCGCGTGATATGGCCAGCTGTACATCCCTTTCGGTAATGACGGTGCCATCGACCTCTGCAGCTTCACCAACTGTTGATGTACCATTAAATAGGTTTTCAACACCTACTAAAGCTAACGGAATAGTTAACAACCCGATCAAAAAAACAGCAACTAAGCCCTTGGTTTTATTACGCATACTTTGCAGCATGTTTGGCCTCTATATCAATTAGTTATGGTAAGTATTATTAGGTAAATAAAGCATGTCATTCTACCACAGAGAAAGTAAATAATTACTGACAGATACAGTGTTTATTAGAGTTTCAAGGTGGTTTTCTATTTAAACCTACAAATAAAAAACAAAAAAAAGGACATAATAAATGTATAGAATCTACACATTTATATGCCCCTTTTATAATATTGCTGCGCCCCCCACCCTACGATTGAAATTGTTTGCTATTCTTATAGCTTACTAAACACTCGCAATGGATTTACAGCGGCAGCAACTTAAATATTAACTGCATCTTTTAATGATTTTCCTGCTTTAAAACCAGGAATCTTTGCAGCAGCGATTTGGATAGGTGCACCCGTTTGCGGATTGCGTCCAGTACGAGCAGCACGATCCTTAACTGAAAAAGTACCGAAACCGACTAATGTCACGGGATCACCACTTTTCAATGTACTTTCTATTGTCTCGAGAACAGCATCTAATGCACGTCCAGCAGCTGCCTTAGGAAGATCCGCTGATGCAGCGATGGCGTCGATAAGCTCTGATTTATTCACAATATGCCCCTTTTAATTAGTATTTTTCGTTGTTATTGTCATTGTAGCGAAGAGTTTGACACTCTCGTCACTATGATAATGATTTATATATCTAGATAGCGGCCAAGTGATAAAGCTGAAATCTATATATGGTCTGTAGACTATTTGTTGTTTAACGGTTCATCACGCAACACAAGATAAGCTAGGCAGTTGACTGCCCACTACACATGTTCAGCGCAAATAGTATGCCGTACTACATGCGGCCTATTCACTACTTGCTGGCAATTAATGCCTTGGTTTATCTAACCCATCAAGGAGAAT
>JBLHVA010000111.1:0-6225 GCA_047630005.1 Candidatus Endobugula sp.
TGCTTGCGGTAGGTAGGATTTGTCCGGTGAACTTTACTTCGCCAGAACCGAGCGCACGTCCACGTCCTTGGTTACCTTTCCATCCAAGAAAGAACCCGACTAGTTGCCACATTGCATCCAGTCCTAGGCAACCTGGCATAACTGGGTCACCAGGAAAGTGGCAATCAAAAAACCAAAGGTCTGGTGTTATATCAAGCTCTGCAATAATACTTCCTTTGTCGAACTCACCGTCAGTTGCTGAGATGTGAGTGATGCGGTCTAGCATTAGCATATTAGGTAATGGTAGCTGTGCATTGCCTGGACCAAATAGGTCGCCATTGCCGCACTGAATAAGTTCTTCTTTGGTAAAACTATGTTTTTGATTGTCAGCTAAAGACATATTACTCTCGTTGATATGATTAGAGTGGCGGATTATAGAGGTATTTATAACCCAAAAGCACGGTATTGTAGCGGCTAAATGCGGCTTGTCTAGCATAATTGCTATTATTGCCGGTATATCGCAACGGAAAAAAGACAGTAAATATGCTATCGTTAAAGCTTTACAACAACTATAAATGTCGAGTAATTCTATGATTAAGAAGTGTCTTTTCCCGGTAGCGGGTTACGGAACGCGCTTTCTTCCTGCCACGAAGTCTATGCCTAAAGAGATGTTGCCCATCGTTAATAAGCCTTTAGTGCAATATGGCGTTGAAGAAGCTTTGGAAGCGGGCTTAACTGACGTGGGTTTTGTTACTGGCCGGGGAAAAAGAGCAATTGCTGATCATTTTGATGTTAATTATGAACTTGAAAGTGAAATTAAAGGCAGCAGTAAAGAGCAGTCTTTGGATAGTATTCGTGAAGTAATGGATAAAGGTAAGTTTTCGTTTACGCGGCAAACTGAAATGCGTGGTTTAGGGGATGCCATTCTTAATGGCAAGCGCTTAATTGGTGATGACCCGTTTGGTGTGGTGCTTTCCGACGACCTTTGCTTGACTGGCGATGATGAGGGTGTGTTGGCGCAAATGGTGCGCTTATATAATCAATTTCGTTGCAGTATCGTGGCCATTCAAGAGGTGCCGGATGATCAAGTGAGTAAATTTGGAATTATTGCTGGCGAAAAGATGAAGGAAGGCTTGTATCAGGTGTCAGATATGGTTGAGAAGCCTGACCTTAAAGATGCGCCGAGTAATTTGGCGATTATTGGCCGTTATATCCTTACTCCCGATATTTTTGATGTGTTAGAGAATACTCCTCCAGGTAAAAATGGCGAAGTTCAATTGACTGATGCTTTGCTGACTCAAGCTAAAAATGGTTGCGTAATGGCCTATAAATTTAAGGGTAATCGTTTTGATTGCGGTAGCGTGGAAGGGTTTGTTGAAGCGACAAATTATGTTTACAATAATGTATATAAAGCTAATTAAGCGGGGCGCCTGATACCTTTAGATGGTGGTTAGGTTCCAAAATTTTAGATGTTGAATGAGATACAAAGAATAAAAGAGAGTCGAAGATGAGCGCACAGATAGAGTGTTTTAAAGCCTACGATGTTAGAGGGCGAGTGCCAGATCAGCTAAATGAAGATGTTGCTTATCGTATAGGTCGCGCTTTCGCGGTCTTTTTAGGCGCAAAGAAAGTAGTGGTTGGGCATGACATCCGTTTAAGTAGCCCTGCGTTAACTGATGCGTTAATTGATGGCATTACTGACGCGGGAACAGATGTTTTACATATCGGTCAATGTGGTACAGAAGAAGTGTATTTTGCAGCATTTAATAATGCCGTCGATGGTGGTATTTGTGTCACTGCGAGTCATAATCCTATTGACTATAATGGGATGAAATTTGTCCGCGAAGGCGCAAAACCCATCAGTGGCGATACTGGTTTGCTAGAGATTAAGCGCTTGGCTGAACAAGCAGACTTTCCTGTTGCCTCTGGTAAGGGAAGTGTTTCCGTCTTGGATAGTCGGCCGGCCTATATAGATCATCTGTTGACCTATGTGGACACTGATGTGTTGGCGCCGTTGAAAATAGTTTCTAATCCCGGTAATGGCGGTGCTAGCTTGGCTTTAGATTGTTTAGAGTCATCATTGCCGTTTGAATTTATTAAGGTTCACCATGATCCTGACGGCACTTTTCCTAATGGTATCCCTAATCCTTTAGAGGTTCATAATCGTGCAGCTACTATAGATGCGGTTAATGCGAATAAAGCGGATTTGGGTATCGCATGGGATGGAGATTTTGATCGCTGTTTCTTTTTTGATGAAAATGGGCGTTTTATAGAAGGTTACTATGTAGTCGGTATGTTAGCGGAAGCATTCTTGTTAAAGAATAGCGGCGCTAAAGTGGTGCATGATCCGCGTCTAATATGGAATACGCAAGCTCTAGCGGCAAGCGCCGGTGGTATTGCCATACAGAGCAAGACAGGGCATGCATTTATTAAAGAGCGTATGCGCCTTGAAGATGCGGTATATGGTGGTGAGATGAGCGCGCACCATTATTTTCGTGATTTTGCTTATTGTGATAGCGGTATGATTCCATGGTTGTTGGTTGTGGAAATGCTGTCGCGTTCGGGTAAGACTCTTTCGCAGCTTGTTGATGATCGAATGAAAGCTTTTCCTTGTAGCGGTGAGATTAATACAAAAGTAGCCGATTCTAAAAAGTTATTAGAAGAAATAGAATTACGCTATTTTAGCTTGGCGGGTGCGGTTGATCATACAGACGGCTTGTCTATGTGTTTTGATAATTGGCGTTTTAATGTACGTATGTCTAACACAGAACCAGTGGTACGTTTGAATGTTGAGTCTCGTGGTGACGAAGTGTTAATGCGTGAGAAAACTGATGAGCTTCTTGCTATGGTATCTGTTGGGTGAGGGACGGAGCGTAAATAAATCGGTTGAAATATACAGACATAAAAAAACCAGCTTAAAGCTGGTTTTTTTATGTCTGTTCTTTGTTGGATACTAACAAGCGCTTGGTGGTGGCTCATAGTGGCAGTGGCCATGACCGTTGCCATTTCCGTGCCCATGTCCATTACCGTATTTGTTATAGCTGCCACCATATTTATTATAGCCACTGCCATATTTGTTGTAGCCATTTTTATATTTTTTGTATTTTTTGTATTTTCCATGGCACTTGTATTTGTTATAGCCATTACCATACTTATTATAGCCCGAAGAGCTATAGCCATTGCCGTATTTATTATAGCCCGAAGAGCTATAGCCATTACCGTATTTATTATGGCTTCCATAAGATTTGGAACTATATTTGTTCTTTTTATACTTTTTGTTCTTGGAGGAGCCGTAGCTGCTTCTGTATAACGAGCTGTCATCGTATTTGTTGTAGCTAGATGAGCTGTAGCTAGATGAGCTGTAGCTGCTGCCATAAGACGAGCCGTACGAATTGTATCCGTAAGTAGCGAGTGCTTGTTGAGACATAACCATTGCAACAAGTGCAGTAGCGATGCTCATAAATAACGTTCTTTTCATAATAATTCCTTTCGTGCTCTTTGTGAGCAGATATCTGTTACTAATATTAACAATGATTCCATTGATCTTCAATCGAAATGTGATGTGCGTCACGTTATTTTCGGTTATTTTTTATACTTTTTAGTGTTTGTTTTTTGGGTTTTTTATTACCCTTAATGTATTTAGGCGACTTTTTTCGTCTGTGGAGTGGGTCTGTTGGTTTGAGTGCTAGGCAGATGACGAGCTACCCAGGCGAGTGTTAATAGTATGGTGGCTGATGCCGCATTGGCCATAATTTGTAGGTTAAAATCTACTAGACTGTGTAAAAGTAAGGCGGTGATGACCATGATGGAGGTGAAGCCGACCGCTTGCATTGTTGAACTTTTACGTTTGATTAGTGACATGATGGCGGTAAATAAGCTAGCTAAAACAAATAATGCGATAAAGCTTGTGCCTACGATGCCGTATTCACTCATGAATTGTAAATAATCGTTATGCGTGTAGTTGTAATAACCATTAACGTCTGGGCTTTTATAGTAACTGTAAACCGAGTAATAGCTGCCGCCGCCTGACCCTAAAATGGGATTGTCTTCTATATACACGAGCGTGTCTCTGACAACCTCGTCACGAGTTTCTGAGGATGCAGAGGTGTTTTGTATGCGCGCTTGGACTTCCTCAAAGCCAAACCAATTACCCACTACCCATAGGTCGATAACAATTAAACTGGTAAGTAAAACAATAGCATTCCTGCTGACGCGCCGAGTCAATACCATCCATATAAACCCTGCGCTTACTAAACTGATAAAAAAGGCTGTATTGCCCATTCGTGAACGGCTTAATACAATGCCTACCACTATTAACGCTAATCCTATTCGAAATAACATTTTCCGGCTCATCATAAAGTTGAGTAAGCTGACAAACATGTTTTTCCAGCCCTTGGCTTTGTTTCTTGATAAATCAATGAGTAGTAAAGCGGTGCCTGCAGCTGCACACATCGATAGATAATTAGCAAAATGGTTTCTGTTAACGAAAGTACCTGTTGCGCGACCAATGTAATGCTCTTTTGGTATCCAGAATATGTGCTCTATGCCAGTGAGGGTCATTAGTGCGCCGTAGCCAGCTTGAAAAACGCCACAAAAGAAAAAAACCTTTAATACGGTCTTAATGCGTTTCTCGGTATTAACAAGTGCAATTGTGAGTATAAAAAAGCCAATATAGGTAGCGGTTTTAAGTAGATGTTCCACCGTTGCATTGGGGTCGAAAGAATATTGTGTCCAGCCTAGGTCATTAAGTACGCTAATAGGCTTGGGGGATAAATTAAACGGCATTAATTGGAATAATCCAACGCAGGCAAACCCGGTTAATGAGATAAAGGGAAGCCAGCATTTCTTCCAATAGCTAGGTAGGCTCGCTTTATGTTGAAAGCAAAGAAAAGCCCAGACAGTAAATAAACCAAAGACCCACAGTTCTAAGATAGACCATGCAAGTAGGCGATGGCTGCCGAAAGGCAGAGGCAAATAAATAATAATACCCAGTAAATTATAAAATAAAAGTTGGTGGGTGTTTTTTAATGTTGTTTGGATTGACATAGTGAATTCATTGGCCGTGTGAAGCGTTAAGTCTCTGCTATATTTACCTTATAGCTTATCTCATTGATGTATTGGTGAGTCAAGTTTTCTATGTGATAATGGTTGGAATATGTGCCAGGTGGTGGTCCGACAGAATCTTTATAATTTACATGTAAGCGCTTGCGTTATTGCTAGCCAAAAAACAGTACGGGAATATTCATGGCTATTGCAAAAGCATACGACCAGCTTTCAAAGCGTCGACAGTTATTAAAAAAGCGAGAGTCGATAGTCTATTCTATTCAAGTTCTAGTTGATCTTATTCTTACAGTCACTTTATTGTCTATATTGGTCCATATCAAACTGGGTGAAATACCCGTCAATTATCGTGTGTTAATGGTTACGGCCATATTGTTGCAGTTTACTATTTACAGTGTTTCCGGCGTCTATCGTCGTTTCGGTTCTTTTTATCAGGGCGCTTGTCGGTTATCAGTTCTTTGGTGTTTTTTTTTACTCGTCTTGTTGGCCATAGGTTTTGTGACGAAGGTGTCTGAGTCTTTCTCGCGAGAAGTCTTCTTGCAGTGGGCTGCAACTGGTTATGTGTTGCAGATAGCGACCTATGCTTTCATGTCCCGTGCAATTGGTATATTTAGGGATAAGTTCGTTGGTCGTGCTGAGTGTCTTATTGTGGGAGAGGGGCGGCTGGCAGACCATTTGTATAGCAGTATTAATGGTAATAAGTGGCTGCCTGATAATATTTTTGGCTTCGTATCTTTTGGTAATCTAGGTGATGATACGGCTAAGGTATCTAGCCTTGCGCCAATGCTAGGGCATATCTCGGATATTCAGGCCATTATTCGATATCACCATATTAAACGGGTTTATATTGCTGTGCCACTCAGCCAGTCGGGATATGTCGAAGGCTTACATGTTGAGTTGTTGGATTGCAATGTGGATCTTATTTGGGTGCCGGATATATACGCTTTAAAATTGTTGAACCACTCGATTCGAGAGGTGGCAGGGCTTCCCTTGATATTTTTAAACGAAAGCCCAATCACTTCTACTCGAACGGGGATTTTATGTAAGGTGATAATGGATAAGGTGGTATGCATTATATTGTTAGCACTTTTATTTCCTTTCTTGGTAGGGCTTATTTTTGCGATCCGAACAGGTTCAAAAGGACCGGCATTTTTTAAGCAGCGCCGTCATGGATGGGATGGTAAT
>JBLHVA010000112.1:0-6209 GCA_047630005.1 Candidatus Endobugula sp.
GTCTGTCGAGAAGCTATATTGTGTTTTGGCCATGCAGATAGGAAAGTGCCCGTATGCTTCTTGCCAGCTTGCCAGTGTATCGCGCACAGCTTTATCAGCAGCGGCCACGCTTGTTCACCACGGGGATTGATGTGAATGTCTTTTAGCATCGTTTCAATTCGAGCCCAATCAATAAGTTCATGCACATCATCCAGTTCAGGCTTTATGTTCTGTTAGTAAGGCGTCGACTAAACTGCGTTGTTTGAGATTTTTCCAAGACATAAGCTAAATTTTCAGTAGTGATTGTAGGGTGGCGCTATTATCTAATAAATTAATGGCTTTGTGGCTTTTCGTGCAAAGGTCTTATTAAATATAAGCTATTTTGTTTTCTCTATATTTGTAACTTATTTGACGCTAAAACCTTCTAAAAATGCCCCGTAATGTACCAAATCCGCATTGAGTCGCACGGAATAAGTGCGTTTTTCATTCATAGGTTTTTTCTATTTAGTTGCCATAAAAAACATCCTTTACACTAGAAATTATAGCTCGTAGACTATTTTTAAGGGTTAGCACACCACTAATAATGTTATAAATATTTGGTCAGGTCACATCACTTAAATCTATTGGAGCACAACTATGAAACATCTTGTTGATAATTTTTTTGCTTTCACCATCTCGGCATTACTCTTAACTCTTTCCTCTAATTCTGCTATTGCAGCACCCCAAAAAGTCGATATTTTAATGTCGCCGTCAGGCTCGGGGCCTTATCTTGCCTGGGCAACTATGCAAAATTATGCGGGTGATTACACGGATAAGGTAGTCCCTATCGCTATAGAAACACCAGGCTTTACCTATAACGTTAGGTATCTCGCATCTTCTCCACAGCTTTGGAAAAACACCATCATTGGTTCTGGCCAAGTTGTTGAATGGGCCGCTAAAGAAGGTCTTGCGCCTTTTTTCCCTAAACCGATGGATGCAGTAAAAGATTTTCGTACCTTGGGTGTGATGAGTCGCACTAGTAATATGTTTGTAACCTTGGATTCATCAATCAAAAGTATAGATGATTTTGCAGGTAAGCGTGTTGCGGTTGGTTTGTTGACGCAAAATGAGTGGGGTATGCACCAACGTATGATGCTTGATGGTTGGAATATGACTAAAAAATTAAAGTCATTCGATGCCCTAGGTCCTGCTCAAAATATTAATGCAGTTCTAGACGGTAAAGCAGATATTGGCACATTGGTCACTCACAGTAATCGTGATTTTAGTTTCACGCTACAAGCCGGCCCTTTTAAAACACTAGAAAGTGCAGGCAGAGACTACAGCTTTATTGATATCGATAAAAAAGATATTCAATCTTATATCGATAAAACTGGCGCTCCTTTTAGTATCCAGACACTACCGGCAAATACGGTTAGCAACCAACCCAAACCTGTGACTAGCTTTGGTAATTACACCTTGTTATCGGTGCATAAATCTTTTCCGGAAGAAACTGCCTATGAGATGACAAAGCTATGGTTAAAGTCAGGTATTGAATTAGGTCGATACAGCGCTATTGCAAAAATATGGGATAAAGACACTATTGCAACGGTAACAAAAATAGCACCTGAAAATATTCATCCCGGTGCGTTACGCGCTTATAAGGAGTTTGGTCTTATAAAATAAGTCACTTCGTAGCATTCTTGGTGGTTTTTCCGTTTAACGCAGACTAGAGTTTTCAGTATGTCAGAGAATGAATCAAAAGAGATGATGTTGGCTCAATGGGTTTTATGGGCGATGGGGGGAGTTCTCCTTGCCTACCATATGATTACACTTTGGGTGAGTCTTCATGGTGCAATGAAGCACTACACAATGCATCTAACAGCTGTGCTTATTCTTGGTTCACTTTTGATTTTAAGGCATAACCCCCAAGATAAATCATCTTTATCTAGAATAATCGATATCACTACTTCACTTGTGAGCTTGGTTCTCGCTACTGGTGCTGGAATCTTTCTCTACACTCATGCAGAAACTTTAGAAATTACTCAGCCCTTCGTCTCTAAAGAGGCGCTCATTGCGGGCAGCTGTCTTATTGCTGCCGTTATCTTGATCACATGGCGCATGTGGGGAGCAACAATTGCGGTTGTTTGTTTATTGGGGGCAGCTTATATGACTTTTGGGCACTTACTGCCCGAGCCATTAACGTCTCGCCAGCAACCTTTAAATGTGGCGATTAGTTTTCTGAGTGGTATTGGTGGTCCCCGTGGAGTGCTCAATTATATGCCGCTATCGGCAGATATGATCTTCTTGCTACTTGTCTATGGTGGTCTGCTTCATGGTACTCGCATCATCGATACATTCGGCGAGCTTGGCCAAGCTATTGGTTTAATTGTTAAGGGTGGAGTTGCTTACTCTGCGGTTGTAGCAAGTACGTTAATTGGCATGGTCACGGGCCAAGCCATTAGCAATATTGCGCTCTCGGGTGTGATGACTATCCCTACGATGAAGAAAAATGGCTTTACTGCCGATGAGGCTGGCGCGATTGAGGTAATGGCCTCGACAGGTAGCCAATTATTACCACCTATTATGGGGCTGGGTGCCTTTTTAATGGCGGTTATATTAGGTGTATCGTATATCGAGGTTGTTATTGCTGGGCTCATTCCTGGAATACTGTATATGCTTGCGATTAGTATTGCACTGTATAGTTTGGTGGGGCACAAGCCACGTACTAGCTCAGCAAAATATCAGGTTAATTGGCAAAAAATTGGCTGGACACTACCGTCATTTATTCTTTCTTTTGCCGTATTAATTGTCTTGTTAGTGTTGCGCTATTCGCCCGCAATGGCTGGTTTTTGGGGCGGCTTGTTGGTTGTTATTCTCTCCTTTGTACGCCCCGCTGAATACCGCCCAAATATTAAGGAGTTATTGAAAGGTTGTTTGACGGGCTTAGAAACTGCTGTACAGCTAACCGTTGTTCTTGCTGCCATTGGCCTTGTTGTACAATCATTAACAACAACAGGTCTTGGCGTGTCAGCAGGTCATCTTATATCTAATTATACCGACGGTAATATTGTTATTGCTCTTATGATCGGTATGGCTGTGTCGCTCATTGTTGGTATGGGACTGCCTACACCTGCGGCTTATGCATTGATTGCTATTATTGTTGTGCCCGGCTTAATTGATGCGGGTTTATCGCCAATCGCCGCTAATATGTATGGCTTTTATTTTGCTATTTTTTCAGCACTCACTCCGCCGGTTGCCGTGGGTATTTTAGTCGCCGTGAGAATCTCCGGCGGCAGTTTTATGCGCAGTGCTATTGAGGCCGCAAAACTTGGGAGTTGTGCTTTACTGGTACCTTTTGTTTTTGTTTCTATCCCAAGTATTTTAGACCCCGCTAATATCACGCTTGAAGCAGTTCTTGGTATTGTTGTGTTCTTATGCGCGTGTATTTTAACTGCAGGTGTCGTTTACGGCTCAATTGGGCGTCCATTGAGTTCGCTTGAACGAGTGATCTATGGCGTAACTGGCCCTATTGCTTTGGCGGCTTATCTATTGACCCATAATGTATGGGTAGGCATCATTCCTATTATCACAATCCTTTTAAAAGTCTTGCTAGCTTATCGCGTAGTTAAAACGAAAAAAAATATCCAATATTTCAATCAGTAATGCTGATGATTCTCTTCGGCAAACATAGTTACAATTACTATTTTAGTAGAGCTTGTTTGTTAATAAAAAATTTATAAAGAAACGTTTAAGAAACTAAGGTGAGAAATCTTATGACTTCGAATACTCAATCCAAACGCATTGTTCGTGTTGCAGCAGCGCATGTCTCCTCCGATTTTTTTGACCCTGCAGCCGGCGTTAAAAAAGCGATTAAATTTTTAACTGAAGCCTCCCAAGCAGGTGCTGAATTAATTGTATTTCCAGAGAGTTTTATTCCGGGTTTTCCAATTTGGAATGCATTATCTAGCCCGATTAATGGCCACGATAACTTTGTTAAATTTGCCGCCGCATCGCTACGTATTGATGGTGCTGAAATTAAAGCCATTGCTAGTGCTGCAGCTAAGCAACGAATATCCGTTTCGCTGGGGTTTTCTGAAGTAGCAGAATATTCATCGGGTTGTTTATGGAATTCAACTATATTGATTGATGCGCAAGGTGTGATTGTGAATCATCATCGAAAACTAGTGCCAACATTTTACGAAAAATTAACATGGAGTCGTGGCGATGGAGCTGGATTATCGGTTGTCGATATGCCCATTGGGCGAGTGGGTGGTTTAATTTGTGGCGAGAATGGTAACCCGCTAGCGCGTTATACGCTTATGGCCCAAGGTGAAGAAATTCACTGCGCTAATTACCCCCCTATTTGGCCTTTTAAAGACCCACGTAAATCAGAACCCTATGATTTGTCTGATGCTATTCGCATACGTGCAGCAGCGCATTGTTTTGAAGCAAAGGTTTTCACTATAGTTGCGGCAGGATTTTTATCAGAAGAAAACCTTGCCTTGTTATGCGATGACGACGAAGCTACAGAAATTCTAGAAAATTCTCCAAGATCTGCATCGATGATTGTGACACCTAATGGTTTAACCTTAGGCGATACTTTGTCTAACCGAGAAGGGCTTGTGTTGGCTGATTTAGATATTAGTAGTTTGGTTGAATTAAAGCAGCATCACGATATGGCGGGTTACTATAATAGACATGATGTCTTTCATGTATCGGTTAATCGTTCTCGACAAAAGCCGCTGCATGACATATCTCACCGAGCGAGTAATAACTTGACGCCAATTGCTAGTATGGAATTAGATAAAAGCTCGCATTCAACTAATTAAAAATATTTTTTATTTGTAAAAAGTCATTAATGTGTTTCAAAAAACTCTATCACATGATCGGCAAAAATCTTGGCGATGCGTCGTGGTTTTAGTCGTCGATAATGTATAAGTACAATATTGAGCGGGTCCAATTCATCACTAATTGGCCTAATAGCTACTTCGTTACCATTGTAAGTGGTTGAAAATTGGGGTTCCAAATTTAAGACAGATACACCTAAGCCACTGGCAACAAATGTCCTGACTGTCTCGAATAAATTAGTTCGGTAGCGAATGTTAGGTGATAATTTTTTCTTGGTAAATAGCGAGAGAAAATAATCGTTGGTATGAGGTAAGTCCATTAATATAAAGGGACGTTTGATGAGGTCTTTCAGTTGTACTTCGTCTTTTAATGTAAGGGGATCATTGAGTGGTAATACAGCATGAGGTGCTCTGGAGACCACTTTTTTTGTCTCCATAGATTTAGGAATGCTTAAATCAAATGTTAACGCTAGTTCTACCATGCCGCTACTCAACGCATTAAAAATGGCAGATTGATCTAGATCGTGAATATGAATGTTAATATCGGGATATTTTTCTTCGAAGCTTCTGATAATCTCTGATAAATAGTTGGAGCTTAAGTTAAGAAAACAGGCAACAGAAAGATTGCCGCGAAGTTGTGAGCTGACGGCGCTCGTTGCGGCGCGAAATGATTCAGCATGTCGTATGAGTATTCGTGCTTCTTCTAAGACTTTAACTCCTTGGGCGGTTAGCTGAATCCCTCTTGATGGATAGCGTACAAATAATTGAAGGTCGAGAGTTTCTTCCATTTCCATAATGGCGGCTGAAATACTCGGTTGTGATATGTGAAGCTTTTTTGCAGCCTCTGATAGGCTGCCACATTCTGCAGCTGCAATAAAATAACGAATGGGTCGTAGCTTTACATCCATAACTTTTACCTATTTAAATTTTTAAATCATAGTTAAAAACTGTATTTGAAAATTCTAAACTTTTTAAAAAATAATGTAAAGCATGCTAAAGATCTCCAGTAATCATCGATGCTTATTGATATTTAGTTAAAGCTAATTTATTTTTTATTTAAGATTGACAAATTTGTCAAAGGCTTCGCTCGGTCGATAGGTATAGCTCATGCATATGAGTTATACAAGAAGATTTTAAACCGCAGTATATAAATATTGGTAGGAGTGTTGACGATGGCTATTGCAGACGATAAGGCGTAAGTTGCCGAGTAAGTAGCACGGGCGCGTATAGCTCAAACAGCATTTGCCAAATACTCACAGACACAAGTCGAAGAGGTGGTCATTGCAGCGGCTTGGGCATTGATTAATCCAGACAATAATGCACCCTTATCTAAGCTTGCTGTCGAAGAGAAAGGTCTTGGTAAGATCGAATATAAGGTGATAAAGAATCATCGTAAAAATTTAG
>JBLHVA010000113.1:0-6196 GCA_047630005.1 Candidatus Endobugula sp.
TTTATTTGCTAATACGCCATCTGGTACGCCGTCAAATATGACCTCTAGTCACACATTCGATAGTGCTAATAGCAGCACCGATAACAGCCAAATGCCCTTGGCAGCACGGCTTCGCCCTCAAACGATACAAGACTATATTGGCCAGCAGCATTTATTAGCCGAGGGTAAGCCCTTGCGTGAAGCGATTGAAAAGGGGCAGCTACACTCAATGATTCTTTGGGGGCCGCCGGGTGTAGGCAAAACCTCTTTGGCGCGCATGCTGGCGCATTTGATTGATGCCGAATATACCTCGTTGTCTGCGGTATTAGCGGGAGTGAAAGATATTCGTCAAGCGGTCGCCACCGCCCAAATGACCCAGCAAACATCTGGCCGCCGAACCTTACTATTTGTCGACGAAGTGCATCGCTTTAATAAAGCACAGCAAGATGCTTTTCTTCCTTACGTTGAAAACGGCACTATCACTTTTATTGGCGCGACCACAGAAAACCCATCTTTCGAGTTAAATAACGCATTATTATCTCGTTGCCGTGTTTATGTGCTGCGTCGCTTAGAAGATAATGATATTACCCAGTTGTTACACCGAGCTCTCAATGATTCAGAAAAGGGCCTAGGGCTAAAGCAGTTACACTGCGACGAAAATGTAATCAGTATTCTCGCGTCAGCAGCTAATGGTGATGCGCGCCGCGCCTTAAATTTATTGGAAATTGCTAGCGACTTAGCAGAGCAAGAGATTACCTTAGAGGTTGTTGCCGAAATATTAGGTGGTGATGTGCGTCGTTTTGATAAAGGCGGCGATATTTTCTATGAGCAAATATCGGCCTTGCACAAGTCCGTGCGAGGGTCATCGCCCGACGCCGCTTTGTATTGGTGCATGCGGATGCTAGATGGCGGCTGTGATCCTCTTTATGTAGCAAGACGCATTGTACGTATGGCGATAGAAGACATAGGTAATGCAGACCCGCGAGCCCTAACTATTAGTCTGGCTGCATGGGATACCCAAGAGAGGCTAGGCAGCCCAGAAGGGGAGTTAGCTATAGCGCAAGCCGTGGTGTATTTAGCGTCAGCACCTAAAAGCAATGCGGTGTATAATGCGTTCAATACGGTTAAAGCCGATATTGCAGCGATGCCCGATTACGATGTTCCGTTGCATTTACGTAATGCGCCAACGGCATTGATGAAAGATTTACAGTATGGCGAAGAGTATCGTTATGCGCATAACGAGGAAGGTGCATATGCCGCAGGGGAGAACTATTTTCCCGAAGCCATTGCCGATAAAGTGTATTACGAACCCGTTCCTCGCGGTTTAGAAAACAAGATTAAAGAAAAGCTAGATTATTTACGCCAGCTAGATCAAGAAAGTGATCGCCAGCGTTATCATAATATTGATGAGCAATAGTGTGACAACACAAAGAGAATACACATGATTTGGTTGGCCGTCGCGTTGGGTGGTGCACTGGGTGCAGTGGGACGTTATGGGCTGATACATCATCTTATGCCTGTGCAAGCAAAACAATTCCCATGGGGAACACTCACTGCCAATATTGTAGGTTCAGCATTAGTCGGTTTGTGTTATGTCCTATTGGTTGAAAAACAGTGGGGTGATATAAGGTGGGTCGCTATCGAATGGCGGCCTTTTTTAATGGTTGGGTTTTTAGGTGCATTTACCACCTATTCAACGTTTGCATTAGAGTCATTTTTACTCTGGCAAGAGGGGCAGGTTTATTATGCTATTAGCTATGCTATCGCATCATTGCTAGGGTGTATATTGGCCGTCTCCGCCAGTATTTTTATCGCTACAAAATTATTTCATTGAGATCCCTACACAGATAGAGATCCCATTTCATTAAGTACGGAATCAAAATTATGTTAGACCCAAAACTTCTTCGCAGTGATCCAACCGGTGTAGCGAAGGCTTTAGAAAAACGTGGATTCATACTCGATATTGATGCCATAAAAGCATTAGATGATCAGCGTAAAGTGATTCAAATAAAAACAGAAGCGCTACAGCAGGAACGTAATAGTAAATCAAAAAACATTGGCAAAGCAAAGTCCGCTGGCGAAGACATTGCGCCATTGCTAAAAGAAGTAGAAAACCTAAAATCGCAATTAAATACTGCTGACGAAGAGCTTAAAGGTTTGCAAGAGCAGTTAGAAACTATTTTGATTGCTGTACCCAATATGCCAGTGGACGAAGTGCCAGAAGGAAAAGACGAAGACGATAACGTAGAAGTGCGTCGTTGGGGCACACCGCGAACGTTTGATTTTGACGTGAAAGATCATGTGGATTTAGGCGCGCAGCTAAACTTAAGTAGCAACGGCAGCTTAGGCAGCGCATTAGACTTTGACGCAGGCAGTAAAATTACGGGTTCACGTTTTGCTGTAATGCGCGGTGGTATTGCACGGCTTCATCGTGCGCTGATTCAATTTATGGTCGATGTGCATAGTAACGAGCATGGCTACCAAGAAGTGCATGTACCGTTCTTGGTAAATCGCGAATCCTTATTTGGTACCGGTCAGTTACCTAAATTTGAAGAAGATTTATTTAAAACCAATGACGAGCGCGAACTGTATTTAATTCCGACGGCAGAAGTCCCTATCACTAACTTGTTACGTGATGAGTTGTTACAAGATGATACCCAATTACCGATTAAAATAGTGTCTCACACACCTTGCTTTCGTAGCGAAGCTGGCAGCCATGGGCGTGATACCCGCGGCATGATTCGCCAGCATCAGTTTGAAAAGGTAGAAATGGTTAACTTTGTAAAGCCAAGTGAATCTATGCAAGCCCTGGAAGATCTTACTGCATGTGCTGAAGCTATTTTAGAAAAATTAGAACTGCCTTATCGTACCGTAATTTTATGTGGCGGAGACATTGGCTTTTCTTCTGCTAAAACCTATGACATCGAAGTATGGGTTCCTTCACAAGACAAATACCGAGAAATTTCTTCTTGTAGTAGTTTTGGTGATTTCCAAGCGCGTCGAATGAAAGCGAGATTCCGTAATCCAGAAACAGGAAAAACAGAATTGCTGCATACGCTAAATGGTTCAGGTTTAGCAATAGGCCGCACACTGTTAGCGATTATGGAAAACTATCAGCAAGCGGATGGCAGCGTGACTGTGCCAACCGTGTTACGTTCATACATGGGAATGGATGTGATTCGTTAAGTTTTGGATTAATTAAAAACTATTAACACAATTTATTTTTACTTTTATCTTCACTTTATCGTAGAGTAATAGCAGCTTTTTATGGATTACATGCCTTTCTTTTTCGACTTGCGCCAGCGAGATTGCCTACTCATTGGTGGTGGTGATATCGCGACGTGCAAAGCACGCTTGCTGGCAAAAGCCGGTGCAGTGCTTTATGTGGTTTCCCCTTACATTACTGATGAACTTCAAACGATAGTAAAGGATAGTGGGGGAGAGTGTGCTTTCCGTACGTATCAAACGGATGATTTAGCACGCGGACATATAGTTGTTTGTGCGACGGATGACGCGGCCGTTAATCAACAAGTATCTGAAGAAGCGCAGGCACGTCGTTTACCGGTAAATGTGGTCGATTCCCCTGATCTTTGTAGTATTATTACTCCCGCCATTATTGATCGTTCGCCGCTAATGATTGCTATTAGTAGTGGCGGTGATGCTCCCGTGTTGGCGCGACAAATGCGCGCTAAGTTAGAAGTTATTTTTCCTGCCGCTTACGGTACGCTAGCTAAGGTTACTAGCCGTTTTCGTGATCGTGTAAAAGAGCGTGTGACATCAGAGGCTAAGCGTTTACGTTTTTGGGAAAAAGTATTTGCTAGTAGCATAGCGGAGAAAATCTTCTCAGGTAATATCAGTGGAGCTGAAGCGGATTTAAACGATCTACTTGAAAATGATCCTGACAAAGCACTCTCTGGTGAAGTGTATCTTGTAGGAGGTGGCCCCGGTGATCCTGATTTGCTCACCTTTAAAGCACTACGGTTAATGCAACAAGCAGATGTGGTGTTATATGACCGTTTAGTGAGTGATGCGGTGATGAATTTGGTACGTCGCGATGCAGACCGTATTTATGTCGGTAAACGCACCAGTGATCACTCCGTACCACAACAAGAAATCAATCAGCGCTTGGTCGATTTGGCGAAAGAAGGTAAAAGAGTACTCCGCTTAAAAGGCGGCGACCCGTTTATTTTTGGTCGCGGTGGCGAAGAGATTGAACTGCTTGCTGAAAACAATATTCCATTCCAAGTAGTGCCCGGTATTACAGCCGCTTCTGGTTGCGCGGCGTATTCAGGTATCCCGCTGACTCACCGAGATCACGCACAATCTGTTCGCTTTATTACAGGGCACACCAAAGAAGGCAATGTTGATTTACCATGGGATTCTTTATTGGATCCGCGACAGACGTTGGTTTTTTATATGGGCTTAGTTAATTTAACGCCTATCTGTGCTCAGTTGATCGCCCATGGTCGAGACCCTGAAACACCAGCAGCACTTATCGAAAAAGGCACAACACCTGATCAACAAGTTATCGTTGGTAATTTATCCTCTTTGCCAGAACTTATTTTACAGCAAACAGTCGAACCCCCAACACTATTAATTATTGGCGGTGTTGTTAGCTTACATAAACAGTTGAACTGGTTTGATAGCTAAAACAGTCTAGATACCGGATCAAGTCCGGCATGACAAACTTGCTAGTAATATAAAAAAGTAGGATATGTCATTCTGGAAAGCGTTTTTTGCTTATCCGGAATCTAATGTGTTGACTTAAAGAACAGATAGCGAGCCATGTCCAGTATGACTCTCTGGTATTAAAAGCAAAGCTATTTGGTGAATGGATTTTTCCGAGCTTTCTTAACAGTAATGGTGGTGGTCAGTGGAGTTTTTAATAGCCTATAAAATTATTATTATTGTTATTTGGTTTTTACTGATATTTTCTCTCGAGCGGTTATTTCGCGCAGCAAGTTATCCCCCATCTTTCTCTATTGCTAGTCAGCGTTGGCGCGTGTTGAAGAATATGGGGGTTTCAGCAATCAATATGTTGTTATCACCGTTGTTAATTATTCCGCTAACGGTTTATGTCAGCTTACAGTTTTCTTCTTGGCGTCCAGAATGGATGCTGCACCCTGCATTTTTTATCATCGACCTTATTTTGTTAGATTGCTTTTTGTATTGGTGGCATCGTGCTAATCATTGTGTGCCTTTTTTGTGGCGTTTTCATGAAGTGCATCACTTAGACAGATTTCTAGATTCAACTACTGCACTACGTTTTCATTTTGGCGAAGTGTTTTTGTCGTCTATGGTACGCGTTGTCGTCATTGTTGCCCTAGGCGTGCCCATTACTAGCGTAATTATTTTCGAGATTATTATCGTCGTCTGTTCTGTTTTTAATCACTCTAATTTACGTTTGCCTTCGGCGGTTGAAAAAACATTATCAAAACTGATTGTTACACCGTCAATTCACTGGGTGCATCATCACGCTAAACGTTACGATACTGATTCAAACTACAGTACTATTTTTAGTTTTTGGGATCTCTTATTTGGTTCTTTTAGCCCAAATTCTCGGCAATTAACTATGCCTATTGGTGTTGAGGGGAAGTCAGACTTGTCCCTTCCATTATTATTACTACGCCCACTAAAGGAGTAATTAACGTGTACTCTCGTCCAACATTATTTTTGATCACTTTTGTTTTACAAATATTGTTATTCAGTGCAAATAGTTACAGTGACGAAAAAGAAATATCGGTGATAACCGCCAATACACTATCGAACAAAGGCGAAGTGCTGCTGATTGATATCCGTGCAGAAAGTGAGTGGGAGCAAACGGGCGTTGCGCCGCAGGCGGTTACCTTATCGATGCATCAATCGGGCGGTGTTCCTGCTTTTGAAAGTGCGCTAACGCAATTACTTAATGGCGATAAAGATAAGCCGATAGCCCTTATTTGTGCAGGAGGTGTGCGTAGCGCCAAATTACAGCGCTATTTACAGCAACGAGGCTTCACTCAAGTGTTAGATGTAGTCGAAGGTATGCAAGGTGGATTGTTTACCGACGGCTGGATTGATCGCCAGTTACCCATAAAATCCTATGTAAAACAGTAGCTTATAGCGCGAAATATTTTGTTTTTACTCTACATTCTGCACATTCGTATATCTTTTCTTTAAATTCTCAGTATTCTAGCAATATATGTTCGTTTTTTTCATTATAAACGTCAAGAAAACC
>JBLHVA010000114.1:0-6163 GCA_047630005.1 Candidatus Endobugula sp.
ATCATTATTCCTTCACTCAAAATGCTAATCAAACATCCCCAAAATACTGTTCATTGCATCCTCGCCTTTTTGTTTGTTGACTGCGGGGTCTTCTTGGCCAAATCCACTTCTCTCAAGATCGTCTTGAGGCAGTTCATCAATGAAACGGCTAGGTGTAGTCGGGTTGCTTTCGCCAAATTGCTTTCGTCTAGCGGCGAGAGAAATGGTTAGGCTACGCTTGGCACGAGTAATACCTACATAAGCTAAGCGCCGCTCTTCTTCAATATTATCGTCTTCGATGCTGTTGCGGTGAGGCAAAATATCTTCTTCTACACCGATCATAAAAACGTGGGGAAACTCTAAACCTTTTGCTGCATGTAAGGTCATAAGCTGTACTCTGTCTTCTATGCCTTCCTCTTCTTGCCGCTCCAATAAGTCCATAAGCACTAATTTGGCAATGGCTTCTTTTAATGTATAACTGCTGGTTTCGGTAAGCGTTTCTTCGTTTTCACGCTCTAAAGTATCTTTGATAGAGCGAATTAAAAACTGTACGTTCTCCATTCGTTTCTCTGCCACTTGAGGCGAGCTGGCGTGCTGATGTAGCCAGCCTAGATAGTCCATGTCTTCCAGCATTTCTTGTAGTGCAGCGATAGGCTCGGCACTTTCGGTTTGCTTAATAATATGGCTAATCCAGCCATGAAATTGCTGGATACGTTTGTAAGCACTACTCGATAAGTGTTGAGCTAGACCCACTTCGGCCATCGCATCAAATAAGCCAATATTCCGTTCATTCGCATATTGGCTTAGGGTGATAATAGTGCTCGTTCCGATTTGTCGTCTAGGCGTGTTAATCGTGCGCAGCAGCGCATTATTGTCTGCGGGGTTCACAATGAGTCGTAAATAGGCCATCACGTCTTTAATTTCGGTTCGTGCAAAAAAGGACGTGCCACCACTCATTTGATAAGGCACTTGGTAGTGTTGTAGCTTTAGCTCTATTAATCGCGCTTGGTGATTGCTGCGATATAGCACCGCAAAATCCTGAAATTTTGCCCTTCGTTGTAAGCGCTGTGAAATAATTTCTGTAGCGACTCGCTCGGCTTCCGTTTCTTCATTAGTCGCCCTTAGTATACGAATCGGTTCCCCATAAGGCATTTCACTCCATAGCGCTTTAGTGAATTCATGAGGGTTATGATCTATTAAGGTGTTGGCTGCTTTTAGAATACGTTGGGTCGAACGATAGTTTTGCTCTAGTTTTATCACTTTGAGGCTAGGGAAGTCTTCCTGTAGCAGCGACATATTCTCAGGTCGCGCACCTCGCCAAGCATAGATGGATTGGTCGTCGTCGCCTACCACGGTTAGTGAGCCTCGGTTGCCCATTAACAGTTGAATCAGTCGGTATTGGCTGGTATTGGTGTCTTGATACTCATCCACTAATAAGTAGCGAATACGCTTTTGCCAGCGTAGCAACAATTCTGGATGTGTTATGAAATACTGAACAGGCTGTAATATTAAGTCGTCAAAATCAACGGCGTTATAGGCTTTGAGCGCTTCGCTATATCGCGTGTAAACTAAAGCAATGAGTTGTTCGCCGTCACTTTCGGCTTTTGACAGGGCGGCTTCTGGGAATACGAGATCATTTTTCCAAGATGAAATTTGCTGGTGCACTACGTCAAGATGGTCACTATTGATATCCCCTTCCTTTTGCATAATTTCTTTTAGTAATGAGCGGCAGTCCTCACCATCAAAAATAGAAAACCCTGGCTTATAGCCAAATAAAGCATGATCACGACGGATAATGTTAAGGCCTAAGTTATGGAAGGTAGATACGGTTAGCCCTCGTGCTCCAGAGCCTTTTAATAGAGTGCTAACTCGCGCTTTCATCTCTTTAGCGGCTTTGTTAGTAAACGTCAGCGCGGCAATGTTACGCGCAGATAAGCCACACTCTTCGATAAGGTAGGCAATCTTTCGAGTGATAACACTGGTTTTGCCACTGCCTGCTCCTGCCAGTACTAAACAGGGGCCATCAATGTAATGCGTCGCTTCGCGTTGTCGGGGATTCAAGGTAGACACGGTGTTATTTATACTAAAGAAGGGACGTGTATTCTATCAACTGGTCTCGATATCACCTAGATAAAAATATAAATCAAATGGAGGTCAGTCGATTCTTTATTCCAAAACAAGCTAAGCACGCGGTGTTCAGAATAATATACGATATAGCATATAAATAATGGAAGGCGCGCCATTATTTGGTGTAAAGTAAGGGCGTTGCGGCCTATTTTAATGAAAATAAATCCTCCGCAAGGTTAATCAATACGTGTTTTTTGACTACCGTGGATGTGTTTTTTGTTAAAAGGTGTGGGCAGTATATGTGTAAAGCTTGTGTGGAGAGGTATGTAAGGTGAGTTGCTTTGTGGAGAGGTTAGGTCGGTGCAATTAGTCGATCCCCCTAAAAGAGTACTGTTAGTGGATGACGATCGCCAACAATTTTTGTTGATTGGTTATCAGTTGTCCGCTGCACACGATGACAATTATCGACTGGTTTGGTGTCAGGATCTCGAAAAAGGCTTAACACATATTGAAAACCAAGAATGCGATGTTGTGTTGTTGGACTATCATTGGGGGGTCAATTGTACTGACTTCATTCGTCGTGCGAATGCACTGAATAACCGTATTCCCGTTATAGTGATGACCGACGATAGAGAAAACGATGTTGATCGACGAGCGATTAGCGAAGGCGCATCAGATTATTTAGTAAAAGAAAATGTCAATTCAGAAGTGCTTGAACGTAGCATTCGTTACGCGATTGAACGTAAAAAAATAGAGCAACATCTTGATCATCTAGCGCATTATGATCATCTGACGGGCCTACCAAATCGTGTATTGTTCCTAGATCGCCTAGCGCAAATGGTAAGTTTGTCGCAACGTTCAAAGCATCAGTTTACACTCATGTATATTGATCTTAATAAATTCAAAGAAATTAACGACAATTATGGCCATCATACAGGGGATAAGCTATTAGCCGAGTTCTCTTCCCGTTTACAGGCCGCCGTACGTCGCAGTGATACGGTGGCGCGTATAGGAGGCGATGAGTTTACGGTGATTTTAAATAATGTTGGCTCAACACCTGAAATAATTTTTTTGGCGCAAAAATAATCGACAGTATACAGCAGCCATTTTTCATTGCAGAAAATGAACTTGAAGTCGGCTGTAGCATCGGCATTGCGGTTTTTCCTGATGCAGGTAATACCGTTGAGTCACTACAACGCAATGCAGATACAGCAATGTATCAAGCGAAAAAAACAGGCACGAGTAGTTATCGGTTTTTTTTGAATCAAAAGAAAGGAAATACATTAATTGAAAATATATCCTGCGATGAATTAAGTGAGCAGATAGAGAAGAAAAAAATTACTCTACGTTATACACCAAGGATAGATTTAGTCACTAAACGCGTTGTTGGTGTCGTTGTGTCACCTATTTGGAATCATCAACAGCTGGGTAAACAGTCATATCAATCATTTGCTAGTATTGTTGAAAATACGGAAAGTATTAAATACCTTACTGAGTGGATGATTGAATCCTCAGTAAAAGCATTACACGTATTGCAAAAAACGTATGGCTTCACGTTTATCTATGCAATACGACGACCGCAATTACAGTCTTCTCGGTTTGGTTGCTATGTGAAAAATGTCATGAAAAAAAATAATGTCGCAATGGGAGCAATTGAGTTTACCTTTTTGAAAAAGCATGGATGTAATAAAGAGGTATATTTAAAAGAGTGTATTGAAAATATTATTGATATGGGCGCTAAAATTAGCCTGCCGAATTTTGGTGAAAACACATTTGGTTTAGCCAATATGCATAACTATGATGTGCCTTTTTTACATTTCTCACCGTCATTTATAATGACAGCGTTAAAAAATAAAAAAGACATGTTGTTATTAGAAACATTAGTATTGTTAGCTCATCGCTTAGATAGAAAGGTAGTATTGAATGGTGTTGTAGCACAACCGGATATGAGTGTTTTACAATCTATCGGTTGTGATTGTGCACAAGGTGGTGTTTTTGGCGAAGAGCTAACGGAAAAACAGCTATCGGTATTATTGAAAAAAAATACCCCGCCAATATTTGCTTCTAACAATTAGTGATCAAAGTTTCTAAACGAAACGGCCTCGCTGATATCTTGTTTACTTATGACATCATTGTTTTTTAAATCTGCAATGGTACGCGCAGTTTTTAAAATCCTATCGTAAGCCCGTGCGGATAAGCCCAGTGTATCCACAGCGTTGTCTAAAAAATCCCTATCGTTTTCAGCTAATTTACAGTGTTTGTTTAATTGCACTTTTGTCAATCGTGCATTGTTTACCCCTTGTCGTACCAGTTGTTTTTTTCTTGCAGCGATCACGCGCTTTTTAATATTCTCAGAACTTTCACCGTTAGATAGTTTTTGTAGTTCACTGACGGTGGTGTGTGCAACGGGCACGTGTAAATCAATTCTATCTAGTAATGGCCCCGATATTTTTTGACGGTAACGACGAACTTGATCAGGCGAACAACGGCAATGGTGTTTGCTCGATGCACTGCCAAAATAGCCACAAGGGCAGGGGTTAAGTGCCGCAACTAAGGTAAAGGCCGCAGGGAAACACACTTGCGCGCTCGCACGAGAAATATTAATTTCGCCGGACTCCATCGGCTCACGCAACACTTCTAATACATGCCGTGGAAATTCTGGAATTTCGTCTAAAAATAATATTCCGTGATGCGCTAAAGAAATCTCGCCTGGCTTGGGAACTGAGCCACCACCTACGAGTGAAACGGCGGAAGATGAATGATGAGGATGTCGAAAGGGCGGTGTTGTCCATGCTGTATAGGTATGTCCGCATAATGAATGGATGCTCGCGACTTCGATGGATTGTGATGCGTTTAGTGGCGGTAGAATACCCGGTAACCGACTGGCTAGCATGGTTTTTCCGGTTCCTGGCGAACCATACATTAATAAATTATGTCCTCCGGCTGCGGTGATTTCTAATGCTCGTTTAGCAAAAGGTTGACCTTTAACATCGAAAAAATCCAGCGGATAATTTTCTTTGATGATGGGCGGTGCAATAGCTTTCTTTAGCGATTGTGTTCCGTGTAGGTGCAGACAAATATCCAATAACGATTTCGCACCATAACTTTCGCATTGTTGATAACGTGCCGCCTCAGTGGCATTATTGATCGAGGTGAGTAATTTCCGTTGGCTTTTATGGCAGGCAATGGCGACAGGTAGTATGGCTTCTACATCGCGTAATTCTCCAGATAGCGCCAATTCACCAATAAACTCATGCTGATCAAGTTGATCGACGGGCACTTGATTTGATGCAGCCAAAATTCCAATTGCAATAGGTAAGTCAAAACGACTGCCGTCTTTAGGTAAATCCGCGGGGGCGAGATTAATGGTGATACGCCGAGCTGGGAATTCAAATTGACTATTAATTAAAGCGCTGCGGACACGATCTTTACTTTCTTTAACCACGGTTTCGGGCATGCCGACAATAGATAGGCCGGGTAGACCATTCGATAAGTGTACTTCAACGGTGATGAGCGGTGCGTCGACGCCACGTCGGGCACGAGTATAAATGATAGAGAGAGACATAATGCATCCTGCAATGTTTATCCTTGATAAGCTAATGTACCATGAAGCTGAATCGATGTTAAATGTTAAACAGCTGATAAATTGCAAACGATAATAAGTGGCATTGCTTCTTTGTTATGAAGGGATACGCTATTTCTATATTAATACCTACACTAATGTGTACGATTAAACCTTCTAGTGGCATAAAAAATGTCTGGAAAGCCGACTTCAGCCTAAAAAAACAGGGCGTTTGTAAGTTTTTTGAAGTATTAAATCGACTTAACAACAGCTCTTCTTTTTTAGGCTACAATTAATATGCGTGAAGTATTAGATGGATATTAAAAAAAGGTAGTTAGTTTATACGGTAAGCTTAAAGGCATTTTTATCTTCAATAGTCTTCAACTCTGTTGACGTTGAAGATGTAGACCAAGACACTTTAGTAAAAGTATAAAAAAATATACATACGCTTAAATCTGATGATAATTTTAAACCTCGATTGTTCAGCATCGCTAGCAACACAGTTAATTATTTTTATCGCCAAAAAAAATGCGAGAGAAAGCACCTGTGGTATAG
>JBLHVA010000115.1:0-6160 GCA_047630005.1 Candidatus Endobugula sp.
GTGGGATATGGCTTATTACAGTGAAAGATTACAGCAAGAAAAATATGCGGTATCGCAAGAATTATTGCGCCCTTATTTTCCTGCTGAAAAAGTATTAGATGGCATGTTTACCGTCGTGAATAAATTATATGGCATTAGCGTTAAGTCAGTAGAAAATGTTGATGTATATCATCCTGATGTGCGTTTTTATGCAATAGAAAAAGACGATGAAATTATCGCAAACTTTTATTTCGATATCTATGCACGAGATAAAAAACGGGGTGGTGCGTGGATGGCAGATTGTCGTACTCGTCGTTTACGTGAAGGAGATCTACAGCTTCCCGTCGCTTATTTGACTTGCAATTTTACTCCGCCGGTAGGCGATACACCATCGTTATTAACTCATCAAGATGTGACGACGTTATTCCATGAATTCGGTCACGGTCTGCATCATATGTTGACCCAAATGACAGATGCTGCGATAAGCGGCATTAATGGCGTGGCTTGGGATGCGGTAGAATTACCGAGTCAATTTTTAGAGAATTGGTGTTGGGAAAAAACCGTAATACCGCTTATTTCTAGTCATTATCAAACGGGAGAGAGTTTGCCGGAAGATTTGTTGGATAAAATGCTTGCGGCAAAAAACTTTCAGTCCGGTTTACAAATGGCACGCCAAATAGAATTTTCTTTGTTTGATATTAAACTTCATAGTGATTATATGGCTGAAAATGTTCAGTCAGTGCAGTTGGTGTTAGATGGTGTACGAAAACAAGTTGCCGTTATAGCGCCTCCTCACTTTAATAAATTTCAAAATAGTTTTAGTCATATTTTTGCTGGTGGTTATGCCGCAGGTTATTATAGTTATAAATGGGCTGAGGTGTTGTCGGCTGATGCGTTTTCCTTGTTCGAAGAAAACGGTATTTTTGACCAAGCGACAGGGCAGAAGTTTTTAGACACAGTACTAGCTAATGGTGGGTCACGTTCTGCAATGGATTTATTTGTTGCCTTTCGTGGCAGAGAGCCAAGTGTTGATGCATTGTTGCGCCATAGTGGTTTTTGATGATGACGAGGTTAGTAATGATGGGATCAAAGTCAGTTTTTTTAAACATAGTAATGGTATTTAATATGGGAGTTATAAAAAATTGACTCTAACTCCTAGAACGAAAAAGCGCTTTATCGCTGGAGCCATTTGTCCTCGCTGTAGTGAGATGGATAAATTAATGATGTATAAAGAAAATGGTAAAGATTTTCGTGAATGCGTCAGTTGTGGTTTTCATGATGAAATGCGTTTTAAGCAAAACACACGTGAATTAGAAACCCGTGTGAATGTTGCTGAAGAGCAGGCTGCTCAAGAAACACAAGTGCTTATCCTTGACCCCAGTGCACCGGTTAAAAAACATTAATTAATCGTGAGGTCAACGTCAGTTATGTAAGTATTAAACGGAATGTAGAGTCCGAAGAATTAGCATTCTTCTTTAGCTCAGCTTGCGACGATATCTTTTGTCAAAAAAGGCCACATGTCGTAAACGTCTTGCCAGCCACGATCGCGACGTTGTTCGGTTAGTGCCTTGGTGGCAGGGTTTTGAAAGATAATTTCTGCGGTATTAGCTAAATTAGAACTAGTAAGTTCTAATTTAATGAGTACATCTTGATCAAGAATATTAGCTTCATCCTCGCCAATGATCGTATGCGCAACGAGGTTGGTATAAGCTAAATCAATAGGTGCAAGAGGTAGTTGTCTTTCAAGTGCAACGCGATCGTTTAGCTCTTCTATCATGCGATGAAATAAGTACGCCTGACGCAATAAATCAACGATGGTTTGGTTGTGTCCAGGATGGGTGCCCCCTAAAAAAAACATAACGGCATCGGCTAAAAAAGCCACGGTGTAATCGCTAATGTTATCCATTTCCGCTAACGTAGAAAATGCGTCAAAGTAATGGGGCACGGCTGAAATATAAGCGTGTACAACACGCACCGTTCGCAGATGTACATCACCGTCATTATCGAAAAAAGCACCCAATAAAGGCATGCGTTCTATGATGAGCGGTGTAATGGCCGCGTCGGCATTTACCTTGTTCAGGCATTGACGTAAATGCTCCTCAAGTAAGAGGGTGGTGTCAGCAACGGTTGAATGCATAATATGTCCAAGTACCGCCTATCAAAGTACGATCAATTAAACGAAGATCTTACCAGCATAGTATAGAGAGAATTGATTTGCGACAAAGTGTGCAAAAATTCATCTGTTTTGCTAAGAAAGCCCTTTAAACCCACAAAATAATTGACATTATTATTTCTTTGTGGCCTTCTGTGCGCTGGAGAAAGCTGAGTTTTGAAGCGATTTCCATGTTGTGACAAGTTTTTCGCCGTACATTGCGTAAGTGCTCCCTTTTTGAGGCTTTAAGCAGTAACCGACAACTTTTCTAAAACATTTATACCCACGCAGATAGGCCTAGCCTATCTCTGTTGTGCGAGAGTGTAAATCTGAGCATCTGCTCTAAAAAACCTCTCCTCTGTAAATGTTGACTATACTGCTACTGTATAAATAATTTTTATCATGGTAGCCGGTAGGGTGTATTTGAGAAAAATACCTGAAAGGTTATTGGCTTCGGTCATGTGTTTGATAAATAAATATAAGTCGTACAAACACGCTTCACTTACTTGCTATAACAAACTTTGATTAACGCTTCGCTGCTTAGGCGCAGATATGTGAGGGCTTTGCTGAATTTTTCGGCAACGCTACTAGGTGATAGCGGCAACGTTTTTTAAAGTATTAAGTGTAAGAATAATTATAACTCTATCTACACGGAGCATCGGGAGATGGTAAACATAATAAACCGGTTGATTACCAGGTTATCTATTTCTGCCTTATGGCTAAGCTTGTTACTTTCTAGTAACCAAGCGCTTGCTGAAGGTGGTCGATCAACAATCAATATGCCAGAAGGCGTCACACCAATTAGTGTGGATGTCTATGGTTTACATATGGAAATGTTTTGGTGGTGTGTAGGCATTGGCGTCGTCGTATTCGGTGTTATGTTCTATTCAATGATCGTTCATCGGAAAGCGAATGGTGCGAAAGCAGCAAACTTTCACGAAAGCACTACGTTAGAAATTCTTTGGACTGTGGTTCCAGTCTTCATATTGGTTGCGATGGCGTGGCCGGCAACCACATCGCTGATTAAGCTCTACGATACATCGGAATCAGACGTCGATATCGTGATTACCGGCTATCGGTGGTATTGGAAGTATGAGTATCTTGATGAAGACGTGTCTTTCTTTAGTCGCTTAAGTACCCCCCAAGAACAAATCCGTAACGAAGCGCCTAAAGGCGAGCACTATCTTCTAGAAGTTGATGAGCCTTTAGTGATTCCCATTAATAAGAAGGTGCGCTTTTTAGTGACTTCAAATGATGTGATTCATGCATGGTGGGTGCCAGATTTGGCGGTCAAACGTGATGCGATTCCTGGGTATATCAACGAAAGTTGGGCAAAAGTGGATCGCCCAGGTACGTATCGTGGTGTCTGTGCAGAGTTGTGTGGAAAGGATCATGGCTTTATGCCAGTTGTAGTTAAAGCGGTCCCGGAAGATGAATACACAGCATGGCTAGCCGATCGTCGTGAGCAAGCAGAAAAAATTAAGGCTTTGACCAGTAAAACATTCACCTTGGATGAGTTGATGGTACAAGGTGAGCAGGTGTATGCGAAAGCGTGTGTGGCTTGTCACGGTGTGAACGGTGAAGGCGGCGTTGGTAAAGCGATTGCTGGCAGCTCTATTGCTACGGGCGATATTTCAGCACACCTTGATATCGTGATTAACGGCAGTAAAGTCAACCCATCGATGGCGGCATATAAAGAGACGTTGTCTGAAGTGGATACGGCTGCGGTTCTCACATACCAGCGTAATGCATTCGGCAATAATACAGGTGATGTGGTGCAACCTATCGACATCCTTAATTTCAAGCAAGGCAAATAACTCTAATATTATAAGAGTAGGGGAATTATCATGGCTCACGGTCCTGCTAAAGGTTTTACACGGTGGTTATATACCACCAACCATAAAGATATTGGTTCGATGTATTTATGGTTTAGTTTTGCAATGTTTTTACTCGGTGGCGTATTTGCCCTAGTGATTCGTGCAGAATTGTTTGAACCCGGTTTACAAATTGTTGAACCGGAGTTTTTTAATCAAATGACCACCATGCACGGCTTAGTGATGGTCTTTGGTGCGGTTATGCCCGCTTTTGTGGGCTTGGCAAACTGGATGATTCCAATGATGGTAGGTGCGCCAGATATGGCACTACCAAGAATGAATAACTGGAGTTTTTGGATTCTACCCTTTGCATTCACAATGATGATTTCGACATTGTTTATGGAAGGCGGTGGCCCTAACTTTGGCTGGACATTCTATGCGCCGTTATCAACTACTTATGCGCCACCCAGCGTTACATTCTTTATTTTCGCCGTACATATTATGGGCGCTAGCTCGATTATGGGGTCGATTAATATTATCGCCACTATCTTCAATATGCGCGCACCGGGTATGACCTTAATGAAAATGCCACTTTTTGTGTGGACATGGCTCATTACGGCGTACTTGTTAATTGCGGTTATGCCCGTCCTTGCAGGCGTGGTGACCATGATGTTAATGGATATTCATTTTGGTACTAGTTTCTTTGATGCCGCGGGTGGTGGTGATCCGGTCTTGTTCCAGCATGTGTTCTGGTTCTTCGGTCATCCTGAGGTGTATATTATGATTTTACCGGCGTTCGGTATTGTCAGTGCAATTATTCCTACCTTTGCCCGTAAGCCATTATTTGGCTATTCATCAATGGTATACGCGACTGCATCCATTGCGTTTTTGAGCTTTATTGTTTGGGCACATCATATGTTCACTGTCGGGATGCCTATCGCGGGTGAACTGTTCTTTATGTACGCGACTATGCTGATTGCCGTACCGACAGGCGTAAAAGTCTTCAACTGGGTGACAACGATGTTCCGTGGTTCGATGACGTTCGAAACGCCAATGCTGTTTTCAATAGCCTTTGTCATCCTATTTACCATTGGCGGCTTTTCAGGCCTGATGTTGGCGATTGCGCCGGCTGACTTCCAATATCACGATACTTACTTTGTGGTTGCGCATTTCCATTATGTACTCGTGCCGGGTGCGATATTTTCTATTACTGCTGGTGTGTACTATTGGTTGCCTAAGTGGTGCGGAAATATGTATAACGAGACCATGGGTAAGGTGCAATTCTGGTTGGCATTTATTGGCCTAAACGTCACCTTCTTCCCCATGCATTTTGTTGGTTTGGCAGGTATGCAGCGTCGAGTGCCAGATTACAATCAATTTTTTGCTGACTTTAATATGATATCAAGTTGTGGCGCATTCTTATTTGGTGCTGCACAACTTATGTTGTTGTATAACGTGATAGCGACTATTCGTGGCGGCAAAAAGGCTACAGCCGAAGTATGGGAAAACCCAGAAGGCTTAGAGTGGACAGTTGCTTCTCCTGCGCCATACCACACATTTACTACTCCGCCTGAGGTGAAGTAGTAAGTAAGAAACAGTTGCTAGCAAAATAAAGTCTTACCACCTAAGCGATAAAGCAATAATTGATAGTCGTTGAGGTGAATAAATAAAGGTTGGTAAAATGAAAGCTCCAGGACAAAAAGATTCAACACCCATTATTTGCGCTAAATTAGGCGTGACGGTTGTTGTGATGTTTGTTTTTGCAGTTTTTGTTATGCCGCCTTTGTATGACTTATTTTGCGATGTTACCGGTTTAAACGGTAAAACTGGAGGTGCATTGTCTGCCGATAAAGCGAATAGTTTTGGCGTGGATACCTCTAGGACGATAAAAATTCAGTTTTTAGCAACAAATAATGAAAATATGCCATGGAATTTCGGTCCAAAAGTCACCTCTGTTACCGTACACCCTGGTGAGCCGACAGTGATAAATTATATGGCAACCAATACCACGGCAAGCGATATGGTTGCACAAGCCATACCTAGTGTGGTGCCATTTAAAGCAGCGAATTATTTTCATAAAACGGAATGTTTTTGTTTTAATAATCAACCGTTAGCAGCAGGTGAAACTACCGATTTAGGCCTAAGCTTTATTGTTGACGTAGACATTCCCAGGCATATTAAAACGATCACACTGTCTTATACTTTGTTTGATATT
>JBLHVA010000116.1:0-6160 GCA_047630005.1 Candidatus Endobugula sp.
GCAATGCATAAAAGCGATTTTCTTTGGAGAACTTTTCATCAGTTACATCATAGCCCCCGAAGGATTGAATCGTTAACTGCATTTTATTTGCATCCGTTTGATGGGGTTGCTGCGACGATATTAAATGGGCTTTGTTGTTATACCATATTGGGGCTTAATCTATATGGTTGCGCTATAAGCTTACTTAGCGCTGCTATATACAATATTTTCATACACGCGGATCTAAAAACTCCGTATTGGCTTGGATACGTGCTGCAGAGGCCGGAAATGCATCGAGTTCATCATAAACATATGTCGCATAAGAAAAACTACGGGTTAGCGTTTTTAGATATGATTTTTGGTACGTTTGAAAACTCAAAAGATTATGTGGTAGAGGTTGGATTTGATATTTCTAGAGAAAAGAAAGTGTTTGATATGTTATTAACAAAAGATGTTTATAAAAAATAAAGATAATTTAAGTTAAGGATATTCAATACAAGGCTAGGTATGGCTTTCCGAATATGTCGTTACAGTACGAAGAAGTACTGTAACGACAACGGCTTTAAAGACTAACTTAGCCAATAAATTTTTCCAGTACACTCCCTAAACGATGAATCCCTTCCTCAATTTTTTCCGGTGCGTTATAACTAAAGTTGATGCGTAAGGCAGCTGCTTTGCCTTCTTTGTCGCTATAAAATTCGGTACTGGGAACGACGGCTACGCCGTTTTCTATTGCTGCTCGCGCGACGGCATACACATCGCAATTGGGTAAGGTTAGCCATATAAACATGCCGCCATCAACTGAAATCATTGTGCATTTTTCGTAAACATGACTTGATTTGATCGCTGTGACTAATGCTTGGTAACGTGCTTGATAGCGCTGGTTAGTTGCCGCTAAATGGGTGGTGAAGTCGGCGTGATTTAATATGGCATGGGTGAGTGCCTGTAACGGTACGTTGGTATGTAAGTCTGTTGCTTGTTTTAATTTATTAAAGCTCGACGCATATCGCGTGGGTGTGATTAAGGCTCCAATACGTAAACCGGGGGCAATCATTTTAGAAAATGAGAATAAGCTAATGGCATATTCAGGACATAAGCTAGCGACGGTGGGTAGGCTGTCGCCACTAAAGCGCATTTCTCTATAAGGTGAATCTTCTATTAATAACACTTTATAACGCAGGCATAAGTCGGCGACTTGCTGGCGTTTTTCTAATGACCAACAACATCCTGTAGGGTTATGGAAGTCGGGGATGGCGTAGAAAAAACTGACGTCGCCTTGTGCAAAGTGCGCTTCTAATTGTTGGATGTTGGGGCCATCGTGTTCTTGCTCAACGGTGGCTAGCGTTGCTTCTGCGATTGAAAAAATTTGCAATGCGCCAAGGTAACTAGGTGCTTCGGCAACAATTTTATCGCCTTTATTGATAAATACGCGGGTACATAAATCAATGCCTTGCTGCGATCCATTAGTGATTAATACATCGTGGCTGTCGGTGACATCATAGCGCTCGCCGATGGTGTTAATTAACGGAGCGTAACCGGAGGTGGCTGCGTACTGGAATAACGATTTATCACAAGCGATGGTACTCATCGCAGTTTCGATAATACTCATGGGGAAGCTGTCAGGGCAGGGTAGACCACCCGCTAAGGAGATAATATCGTTGTTAGCAACCACGCTGAGAATCTCTCTAATGTAAGAAGGTGGGGTATTACGTAAAGGGTCAACGGGTTGCATGTGAAGTCTCCAGACTGATATAAGCAAACATAAGTTAAGATAAGCCAAAACAGGCTATGCTTTTTCATTCATTGTTGTGAGCCGTTATATTACGATGATTAGGCGAAATAATTTTGTCCGTTTATGCTATTTTTAGTGTTTTTCACTAAAGCACAGTAAAAAATGATTCGAATTGACTCTACCTACCGCATTAACGAGGTGCTTAGTTACATACACCGCGATATTAGTGCAGACCTGTCGGCTAAAAAACTGGCTACGTTAGCGTCTTATTCTGAACAGCACTTTCATCGTTTATTTAAAACGGTGACGGGTGAGGGCGTACACCAATATATTCGTCGTACGCGATTAGAAACGGCAGCGAATCAGTTGATGTTTTCTGCTGAGCGCAATATTCTAACGGTTGCTGAAGCGTGTGGTTTTGTCTCGTTATCGTCTTTTAGCCGTGCGTTTAAATCGGTGTATTCGGTGACGCCGGGTGAATGGCGTTCTGGAGGAAGCACCCGTGATACATGTGATTCTCTGAATGATCCGGAAATTAATGCAGCCTACCAACGCATTCAACCTAAGATATTACCCAAGCCAGATATAGTCATGTTAGCGCCTCGTAAAGTGGCCTATGTTCGTCATAAAGGCTATGGCCGTTCAATTAGTAACGCTTGGCAAGTGCTAAAAACGTGGGCGATTAGTGAGCAACGCCCAATGAATATTCAAATAGGTTTACATCATTCTAATCCCGCTTTAGTGCCACTAGACCAGTGTCGCTATGTGGCCTGTGTGGAAATAGATAAACCGATTGTGCGGCGGGGGCATGTGAATAGTGTGACTATTCCGGGTGGCCCTCATGCGGCCTTCACTATTAAAGGGCAGTATGGTGATTTACTGCCGTATATACATAAAATATTGGAACAATGGTTGCCCGCTTCGCCCTTTACCGCGAAAACCACACCAGCATTTGCGGTGTACCATAAGAATCAATTCCTATTGCAAGAAGACGATTTTGAATTAACGTTTTTCCTGCCGGTTAGTTTATATTAGCGTTTAAAATTAATGGGAGCAGAGCGATAATACTGTACTTTTTACTGTGTTTCTCAATGAAAAGTAGAGCTTAATATACATCTCCTTTAACGATTAAAAAATTGTAGAGTAACTATGAATGTAAGATTTAATAGAATTGACCACGTCATGATCACAGTGGGGGATCTTGAAATAGCGAGAAGTTTTTATCAAGGCATTCTTGGCTTTGAGGAAATGGTTTGCCCTTTGCAAGATGGACTGCGTATCTGGTATGAAATTGGCTCACAGCAATTGCATGTTAACCTCTCAAAAACACATCATAAATCGGGTTTTGGTCATTTTGCAGTAGCAGTAGATATTGATCAGTATCATCTATATGCAAAACAAGTGAGCGAGTTGGGAAAAGTGTCATGCGAGTCTCAAGAGTTTGCTGATGGCGTGTATAGATTTTTCATTGATGATCCTTTTGGTAATACAGTAGAAATTCATCAAGACTATAAAAATAGTTAACAATGTTAGTTTAGTGAATCAGCAATTATTAAATCGTATCCCTTGTAGTTGCCTTACTTTTTGCCTGTGGGGGATGGCTTCTCGCTGGTTGGCCAATAGCAGAAGCTGGTTGAGCCGCGCCTGGAACCACGGGACTTGAGATTCCGGAAAAAGGAGAAGCGTTAGCGCCTAAACTATGGGTTTCTCTAAGTTGAGACCGTGCCGGTGCGCTTGCAAATACAGAAGGAGAGGGCAAGCTAATATTTCCTCTCCCTGTTACTGCTTTAGGTGCGTTTGAGACTGAAGGTTGTTGAAGGGCAGTAAATGGCTGCTGTTGTTGTGATGGAGTAGAGGGGAAGCTTGGAGGTGCTGTCGGGGCTGAAGCGCTTTGTGCTGAGCCTTGGTGCCGGGCTGGCCGCGGATTGCGGGCAGGACTTGGACTTAACGGTGCGGTTGGTGTGCTTGGTGTATTTGTTGGATTTAGGCGTGGGGAATCTGGTGCACTTACATGAGCTGCCGCTGGAAAAGCAGCTTTAAAGGCAGTATCTATGTGGGGTGGAACAAAGCTTCCAGGCTTTACAGGAAAAGACGTCGGTCCAGCGACTCCCCCGCCAGCTTTGTGAGTGGCCCATATTCGTCCTTGGGCATCATTACTTAATCGATGCGCGCCATAAAAATCGTTAGAACCGCTGCCATTGGCATTGGTCGACCCTAAATAAACAGCTTTACCTGCTGCTCGCTGTGTTTCAATGGTCTCGACTCCAGTGGAGCCCATTTTTGTTTTCCCTGAAGCTGCCGCTTTGTCTACTTTTCCTGGACTATATCCATGACTTCCCCCCCATATTAGAGGAGGCGTTTTACCACCCGCTGACATAATTCACTTCCAATTCATGTTAAACATTATTATAGACTCAATGTTTAAGCAGTTTTGATGCCAAATAATACTAGAGTGATAACTCTATGATATTTAATATAAAAATTATAATTTTTTGCTTTTGAGTGATGATTTACTGAGTGATGTGGGTTACTAATCACCCCTATCTCGGGTTAAATAAGTCCGAAGAAAGAGGGGTGATGGCAAGTAAGAATCATGTTCATTCGTGTAAGCAAATAACTTTTTTATCTGTATAGGTTTTTCGCGAATAAAAGTTAATCGGTCAGATGGCGCAATAAACTAAGCGCTATTTAGCGCTTAGTTTATTGCGCATCATTAATTCTGCCGGTGTGATGGTGACTCTTTCTGCCGGTGGATGTAATAATATTTCTATACGACGATTTTTCTTTTGGCTTTTGTAATCGGTATCCAGGGCGATAGGGCGTGTATTGGCGAAGCCAACGGCTTGGAATTGTGTTGCCGGCAAGCCTTTTTCAATTAAGTGTCGAATAGCGAATGATGCCCTAGCGGCGGATAATTCCCAATTGGTAGGATATTTTTTTGCCAATGTTGAAGTAATGGGACGATGATCGGTATGGCCTTCGATACTAATCAAGTGATTAGGGAATTCAGCTAAGGTATCGGCTACTAAGGATAAGGTTTTTTGGCCGCGTGTGTTAAGACTTGCTGAGCCGGATGAAAACAGAATAGTGTCTTCTAAGCGAATGAGCGTTGTGCCATCTTTAAATTGTTGAACTAGACGGCTTTTTTCTGAACTTAATTCCGCGTTTTTTTTATCTAGTAAAGCAAGCTGTTTGGTAAGCTCGTTAAGTGCCGTTTGCTCACGTTGTAAACGCTCTTCTAGTGTTTCAATCGTCGCACTAAATTCCGCGATGCGTACGAGTTCTTTGTCTAACTGTGTTTTGGTGATTTCGTATTTTTGGTTAATCAGCGATGAGAATTCGTTCAGTTGCGCAATTTGTTTTGCGTACTCGTTTTCTTTCACTAAAAGCTTTGCTTCAAGCTCGTCACGAATAGTGGACAGGGCGTTTTGTGATTGGTTTTTGTCTGCTTCTGTTTGCGCTAACTGATTTTTAATGGTGTCAATTTCTATTTTAAGCTGTGCTTGTGCCGCGATTTTTTCTTGTTTTGTTTTGGCGAGCTGTTGTTTTAGGGTATCCATTTCGCCATTTAGACGTTTGCTAGCGGCAAGTCTCTCGGCTTGTAGTAGATCGAGCTGTTGTTTAGCCTTGGCCAATTCACTATTAAGTGTGTTTAGGGCTTGTTGTTTTTCGGCTTCTGTTTGGCTTAGTTTTTCTTTAACGGTGCTGACTTCGCTCTGTAATAAGTCCCGTTGGTTATTGACGCTATAAAATTCCGATTCTTTGTCTTCTAGATCAGATGATGTATCTCTGAGATCTCTTTTGGTGCTGCGTAATTGGCGCTTGGCACTGTCTAGTTGTTGGCTGAACGAGGCGCTTTCTTCTGATGTGCTATAGAGAAAGTAGCCTGTAATACATAAGCCCAGTGCCATGATAATGGCCAATATAACACTCAGGGTGCCTGCTTGTTTATAGGGTGTTGATAGTGTGTTTTTACGGTTGTTTATCATTTCATTGCACCTAATACGTAACCTACTTACTGTAAGTTTAGCAAAGGTATTGGATTTTGCATCATCGAAAGGCTATCTTTTGTACAGTTTTTTTGCAGTACTTATATAGACTTCTTTATCCAGCGTAACTAATTGATTTTCAAGTAAAACTGGGCAATTAAAGGCAAGGTGGTAAGCGCGTAATTGTAGGTCACATAGACGATTTTCATCGCTTGTCGAGCCCTCTTTGCGGGCATTGGTTATAACCGTGGGATGGTAAGCGGGGTTGTATAAGCGATCTCCGATAATGGGATAACCTAATTGGGATAAATGACGGCGTATTTGATGTTTTCGGCCGGTTTTGATGATGACATCGACTAAGCTACTGTTGTTGTCTTTATCGTAGGAGAGTGCAGTGATTTCGCTATGAGCGCTCTTGTCGTCTAAGGCGGCAGTTAAGATGTGTTTCCCCAGTAGTTCA
>JBLHVA010000117.1:0-6145 GCA_047630005.1 Candidatus Endobugula sp.
TCGAGCACAACACCGGTTCACAACCTTTTTCGGTCGCTACTGCGGCTTCTTCTTCATTATCGCAAAAATAAAATGCATCGCGAATATCACAATCTAATTCCATTTCAATAACATCTAATAAGCCTGTCGCGGGTGGGCGGCAGTAACAATGATCGTCTTTAGCATGAGGGCAATAAAATACACCTTCTATTTCGCCGCCACGAGTTTCAACACGATCAATAATCGTTGCGTGCATGGCTTCCATTTCATCTAGGTCGAGCAAGCCTTGGCTTAATCCCGGTTGAAAGGTCACTAAGATAACGGTGAAACCTTTTTTAGATAACGCGGCAATTGCATCAATACTGCCATCAATAAACCTTAAATTAGTGCGGTGATTAACACCGCCTTCTATGCGTTCATTGATGACGCCGTCGCGGCTAATGAAGATCGGTTTCATACTGAGGCCTTTATATGAATAGCGGTTTTGTTCTCAGACCACCAAGAATAGGCGCTTCTAAGCGAGGCGAAAGCGCACGCAGTGAAGAAACTTATATGTAATACCGTCGAGCGACACCGAGGTAAATGACTGCACAAGTACGATTGCCCTCGGTGCCCCCTTGAGGGGTAAACGCAGTATGAGGGCAAAAGATCATTCGTTAAAGGTCTCAATTATTTTTTACTTGCCGCTAGGCATGAGATATCTGCCGTCTCAAAAAACAAACCACGCAATTGTTGCAGTAACGCTAAACGATTATTTTTTAACACTTCGTCATCTGCCATGACCATCACTTGATCAAAAAAAGTATCAACCACTTTACGTAATGACGCTAGTGCAGTTAATGCTTCTTTGTACTGGCGTTGTGCAAATAACGGCTCAACTACTTTTTGTTGTTCAATAACAGCTGCGTATAACGCTTTTTCTGCGTCTTCTTGTAAGCTGTCCACATTCACCGAATCCGGCACGCTATCCGCTTTCGCTAGAATATTTGCTACACGCTTATTGGCGGCTGCCAATGCTTCGGCCTCCGGTAGCTGACGGAAGAAGTTCACCGCTTGCACGCGCTGATCAATATCTAAAGGCTGTGATAATTGTTTAGCGCTAACCGCTTGGAAAACGGTCGCAGGAATTGACTGCTCTTCGTACCAGGCACGTAAGCGATCTAGCATATAAGATAATACTTGCTCGATAACGGCTTCGCCTTCGGGTAAGTTTTTATGCTCTTGAAAAGCCAAGGTTAACACGTCACGTAAATCTATATTCCGTTGTTGCTCAACTAACAAACGCAACACGGCAACACTTGCACGGCGTAAAGCAAAAGGATCTTTTGAGCCGGTAGGTTGCTCGCCAATACCAAAAATACCGACCAAGGTATCCAGTCTATCGGCCAAGGCGACAACCGCACTCACATCGTTACTCGGTAATACATCACCTGCAAAACGTGGCATATAGTGTTCGTTCATTGCTAACGCAACATCGCTGGCTTCGCCATCGTGGACTGCATAGTGATAACCGGCAATACCTTGCATGTCAGCGAATTCATACACCATTTCGCTCACAAGATCGCACTTACACAGTTCGCCTGCGCGCACGGCGGCTTCCACATCCACTGATAATTTTTCAGCAATAGCGCGAGACAGGTTGGCGACGCGTTGAGTTTTTTCATACACCGTGCCTAACTTAATTTGAAAAACGACCTTTTTTAACTGCTCACGTTTACTCGCGAGTGGGGTTTTCTTATCCGTATCAAAAAAGAATGCGGCGTCTGATAAGCGCGGACGAATCACACGTTCGTTACCGTCGATCACTTGTGCAGGATCGGTACTTTCGATATTAGACACGGTAATGAAATACGGTAACAGTTCGCCTTTTTCGTCAATCACATGAAAGTATTTTTGGTGTTCTTTCATTGACGAGATAAGCGCTTCGGCAGGAACCGATAAAAAGCGTTCTTCAAAACGCCCAGTTAGGGCGACAGGCCATTCAACTAGACCCGTTACCTCATCCAATAAACCGCCATCAATGACGGCTGTACCACCGACTTTTTTTGCTTCAGCTATTACTTGCTGTTCGATCAACTGTTTACGTTGAGTAAAATCAGCCATCACGTAGGCAATGTCATTCAGCTTGCTCACATACTCACTGGCATTGGCAATTTCTAATGTCTGGCTATAATGGAAACGATGGCCACGAGTGAGGCGATTGGCCGTCAAGCCTAATACAGTCGCATCAACAACTTCATTGCCAAACAACATGACTAACCAATGTACGGGTCGCACAAATTCGGTGCGGCTCGCCCCCCAACGCATACGTTTAGCAATAGGTAACTTAGCAAGACTGTTATTAACAATACCTTCTAATAAGCTAGTCGTTTTTACACCACCGGCTTGAGTACGGAAAACAAGTTTATCCATTTTGCCATCATTGGCTATGGTCAAATCCTCTATATCGATGCCATTTTTTTTGGCAAAAGCCTCTGCTGCTTTACTGGGCTTGCCTTCTGCATCAAAAGCAACTTTTACTGGAGCCCCCCAGATTTCCACATCATTAATAGGTGTGCTTTCGTCTAAACCACTCACCACTACCGCTAAACGACGTGGCGTGGCATAAGGGCTTATCTCACTAAAAGCTAAGCCTTCAGCACTTAAGCCAGCTTTAATGCCTGCGGTAAATGCAGTAGATAATTTCAATAATGCTTTCGGTGGTAACTCTTCGGTACCCAGTTCAACTAGAAAATCCTGGCTCATGATTGATCTCCTGTTGCGGCTGTTTTGGCGTTTGCTGATAGCACTTGCTGACGAAGGGATTCTTCCGCTAGAGGAAAACCAAGGTCTTTACGCGCATCGTAATATGCTTGCGCTACAGCACGCGCAAGGCTACGCACACGCAAGATAAAGCGCTGTCGTTCGGTAACCGATATCGCATGACGTGCATCCAATAAATTGAACGCATGGGATGCTTTCATTACCATTTCATAAGCGGGTAACGGGAGCTTTTCTTCAATTAAACGCTGGCTATCGCGCTCGTAGGCATCAAAGCTTTGGAACAAAAACTCAACATCGGCGTGTTCAAAGTTGTAGGTGGACATTTCCACTTCGTTTTGATGGAACACATCGCCATAGGTAATAGACTTACCCTCTGCATTGGTTGTCCATATTAGGTCATAAATCGAATCAACTCCTTGTAAGTACATCGCAATACGCTCTAGACCGTAGGTGATCTCACCGGTGACAGGAAAGCACTCTAGGCCACCCACTTGCTGAAAATAGGTGAACTGTGTCACTTCCATGCCATTAAGCCACAATTCCCACCCTAAACCCCATGCACCCAATGTGGGGGACTCCCAGTTATCTTCGACAAAACGAATATCATGAACAGTTGTATCAATACCTATACGCCGTAACGATGCTAGATACAGGTCTTGAATGTTCGTAGGCGATGGTTTTAATACCACCTGAAATTGATAATACTGCTGCAAGCGGTTAGGGTTTTCACCATAACGGCCATCGGTTGGGCGACGGCATGGCTGTACGTAGGCACTACTCCATGTCTCGGGGCCTATTGCGCGTAAAAATGTGGCTGGGTGAAATGTACCCGCACCCACTTCCATATCTAATGGCTGTAAAATCACACAACCCTGTTCAGCCCAAAATTCTTGTAACGCCAAGATCAAGCCTTGGAAAGTTTTTACGTCGGGAGTCGACACACGAAGCCTCTTTTATTGTGAAAAATAGTTTGGAGAAATATAACGTCAGAGATTATAACGAGGTATGGCATTTATTGGTATGGGTTTCCTCGTTAGCACGTACAAAGAGCGTATACCGAAAAGACCGGCGCAAAACACTGTGTCTAGCATTGAACCGGAAAATACTTGAAGCCGTGTTGTAAGCGATAAAGCTGCTATGATTTTCTGCCTTTAGCGATGGACGGGTATCGCCATTCCCGCTATTCTTGTCGTGCTGAAATCACATACCACTATTAATATAGTAATCAACGCGGTGATACGTCACTTTTACAACCCAATAGGAATACCATCATGGAATATGATTTGTTTGACTTTATTACCAGCCCTTTAGTCTGGGCTGCCATTATTGTGCTGTTCACCATCAAAAAGTCGGTTTACTTTGTTCCGCAAAACCGAGGCTTTGTCGTCTACACGATGGGTAAGTACAGCCAGACTATGTCTGCGGGACTCAACTTCATTATTCCTTTTGTGCAAGCGGTTGTCGCTGATCGCAACTTAAAAGAACAATCCTTAGATATCAATTCGCAATCCGCGATCACCAAAGACAACATCACCTTAAATATTGACGGTATTTTGTTTATGAAGGTGGTGGATGCCGCTGCTGCGACCAATAATATTACTGACTATAAATTGTCGGTGATACAACTCGCGATGACCACTATGCGTAACGCAATTGGTTCATTAGAACTAGACGATTGCTTTCAAAATCGTGATGCTATTAATGCGAAAATTTTAACCGCCATGACTGAAGCCACCCAGCCGTGGGGCGTAATGGTGACGCGTTACGAAATTAAAGATATTGTGCCGCCGCAAACTATCCGTGAAGATATGGAAAAACAAATGACCGCAGAGCGAGAAAAGCGCTCGGTTATCTTAACCGCCGAAGGCGTAAAAATATCTGCGATTACAGAAGCAGAAGGCTTAAAGCAAGCACGCGTACTGGATGCTGAAGCCGCTAAAGCCGAGCAAGTACTGGCTGCTGAAGCCAGTAAGGAATCACAAATTTTAGAAGCCGAAGGTAAATCCGCAGCGATTTCTCTGGTTGCCGATGCCGATGCCCGCGCACTAGAAACCATTGGTAAAGCCGCAGCCACAAGCGAAGGTGCTAAAGCAGTTATGCTGACCTTGGCACAAGATGCTATTGCGGCTCATAAAGCCATCGCTGGTGAAAGTACTGTCGTATTGAGTGACGGTAAAACTAGCGACAACATCTCGAACACTGTCGCACAAGCGATTGCTGTGTCGAGCACTCTGAACAACGCGGTATAAATAGCTCCGCATAATAAGCACATAGGATAACAAGATGGATATTATTACGTATTTTTCAGAAAACCATGCCAGCTTGTTATTCTTGCTGGCGGGCATTGCGTTTGTCGTAGAGCTAACCGTAATGGGCTTAAGCGGCCTAGTGTTGTTCTTTGCTATTGGTTGTTTTATCACGGGCATACTCACCTATATGGGTGTACTGAGCAGCTGGGAAGCCGAAGTATTTAGTGTGGGCATACTCAGTTGTACCGCCGCACTCATTTTGTGGAAGCCATTAAAGCGCTTCCAATCTAAAGCCATTCCTCTGGACGAAAGCAGTGATATGACAGGGCGAGAAGTCGCTTGTGCTGAAACCATTACGACCACTGGCGGGGCTATTCGTTATTCTGGCATTAATTGGCCAGCTCGTTTAGATCCATCTAGCGAACTCGATGAGATAGTAGAAAGTGGGCGCTGTGTGATTGTAAAAGTAGATGGCAATACGATGGTGGTTCGCGGCGTATAGCCTCTTCAGAACCATGGGGATATATCTACGTTAATACTAAAACATTTCCTCTTCACAGAGACTGCGCATTCTCACGGTAAACTCTGTGAATGGGGGAACTATTTGATGTGCACGCATATAATCTGCCTGAATAAAGTAGGCGTCTTCTTCTAAGGCGTTGCCACAATTCACTTGCGCGTGGTGCTGATGTACATTTTGCAAAAAATGTATTAATTCATGTACAACAATAGATCGTCCATAGGCTGACTCTAGGTTCACTCTTTCGCCCAGATAAATTGTGTTTTTATCTGCGGCATAAACGGCTTCTAAGCTACTCATTAACGATTCAAATGCCTCTGTCTTATCCTCGTCATTGATAAACCCTTGTGCACTGATATCATCACCCACATATATATGCGCTAACTCCAACTGCGATACCTGCTGTAGTAACGGCAAGCCCATGCTTTCATGATAATCAAAATCTGAGTGTTGACTAATCCATAACAATAATACAATTAATAACTGCTCCATCGTACTACCTCTCTTTATTTAGATGACGTAAGCCTCGACAACGTGAATAATACGAAGATCAAAAGGCGACTAAATAATAGTTGTTGCTATAGTATAGGCATCGGCAGGCAAGGAAAAAACTTGAAGTGAGGATAAAACAAGC
>JBLHVA010000118.1:0-5974 GCA_047630005.1 Candidatus Endobugula sp.
TCAAGAAATTCCATTATTTTAAAAACAAATGACAAGTCACAAGATATTTATACGTCGCTTACAAAAGATAACGAGAAAGTCATAGAGTCCAATATCAGTTGGATTCCTATTCAGATTCAAAAAAAATTGTGCAAACAGACGAGTCATTCAAGCTACTCATACCGAGATGTAAAAACGAGCCCTAGTCTGGCTAATCTATTTATAGATTTTCCAGTAAAAACTCAAACATTTCCGGATTCTGACTAAATCAAGAAAGAACATTCGTAAAACAGAAGACGCTTTCTATTAAACTGTTGAATCCCGACTACTTTTACTCCTTAGCAAGGCCTGCTTTTGTCTGACAAAGGTTGATTTTGTTATACGATTTATTGACGGCGCACTAGACTTATCGATCATTTCATCTAATTGGCTACCAGAGCGATTAATTAATGATTTAATTAAAACGGCCTCCGGTAAGTTTTTCCAATATTTCTTAGGCATTTCTGACTGCATTGCTTTAATTTTTAGTCTTGCAGGATTAAATATATGTTTATAGTAAGTCAACCATAAATCTTCTAAATCATCTTCTATATTAGGTGGCTTTGCTATGCCCTTGGTAAAAGTGAGTTCGCGCTTATCCCAGTGGGCGCATAAGTCGGGCGTCAAAATAGACCAACACATATTACTAAACCGCTTTCTAAAAAAAGGTGATTTTTCACGAACGATAAGATGCCCCGGTTCAAACCATGCAACGTAATGCTCGTACGTTGTCGCGGTATCATTTTCCGAAGTGATGATATTGACTCTTTTGAAGCGAACAAATGCCGCCATTTTGTGCTTATCTCGGGATACCGATTTCTGCATTGCAAGCAACTGTGAAACTTGAGTATCAATCACCATCCCCAGCAAGCCTTTATCTTCAAATAATAATCGCCATGCAACACTATACAATAAACTCCACTTACGATCGTCGCGAAAACAAGCAACACTATCAGCCAAACCAAAGAAGGCTTGGGGAATGCGCAATTGATGATGAATTATAGGTTTAGCGATAATAGGGACTTGTCCGTCATCGACAAACAAACTGTGTTGCTGGCTGTCCCATGCCACATCATTCGGCGTCACACCACGTATTAATAATTCCCGCGCTTGCTTTCGCCACTCAGACAATGTGTTAACTTGGATAGCTATCATATAGATTCATAAACATTTAAAGAGTTAAAATAATGTCATTTGAGCCGATTCTTTTTTGATGAAATATTGCTTCAAATTCTCATCCTCAAGTAATCGGCAGGCGGGATTAGCATCTACTGCTTCAATAAACGGCTCGATTTTTTTAATCGATAATCCACATTTAGCAACATCCATTACCCGCAGTTGCTTAAAACGTCTAGACTTAATTATTTTATTTGCACCTATTGCACCAATACCTGGAACCCGCAGCAATATTTCTCGTGTTGCCGTATTGATATTCACAGGAAAAAAATGCCTGTTACGTAAGGCCCACGCTAGCTTTGGATCAACATCTAGATCCAACATGCCTGCTGGCCCGCTATCATTTACCGCTGTAGACGACGCGGTTATCTCATTCACATCAAAGCCATAAAACCGTAACAACCAATCAGCCTGATACAAACGATGCTCGCGTATTAACGGTGGTGATTGTGCGGGCAATTGTTCAGCCGAATGCGGAATAGGGCTAAACGCGGAGTAGTACACTCTGCGCATGTTATATTTGCTATAAAGGTTATTTGATAAGGTGAGAATTTTTGCATCGGATGATTGATCTGCGCCAATAATCATTTGGGTACTTTGTCCTGCAGGCGAATAGATAAACTTTGACGACTGCTTATTTTTTTGTACAGATCCAGAGGAAGAGGATATGATTTTTTTACTCTTCTTTCGACTCTCTTTTGATTCGTCAATATGGTCACGTAACACAATCATCGATTTTTTTATTGTCGCGGGATTTTTCTCTGGCGCATAAAGTGCAAGGGACTGCTTTGAGGGCAGCTCTACATTGATACTTAAGCGGTCTGCATATAAGCCTGCCATGCGGAGTAGTTCTGGACTTGCATCGGGAATAGTTTTTAGATGTATGTAACCACGAAAGTCATGTGTCTTACGTAATTCACGCGCCACACTCACTAACTGTTCCATGGTGTAATCCGAAGATTGGATAATACCGGAGCTAAGAAAAAGACCTTCAATATAATTCCGCTTATAGAAATCAATGGTCAGATTTACCACTTCCTCTACTGTGAATCGAGCACGTTCAACTGGGCTAGAAGCACGATTGATACAATAGCTACATTCATAAATACAGAAATTAGTGAATAACACTTTAAGCAAGGAAATACAGCGGCCATCGGGTGTGTAGCTATGGCAAATACCCATTCCACTAGATGTTGAGCCGACACCTTTACCATTTTTTGAGCTTTTATTAGTCGAGCCACTACTTGCACAAGAAGCATCGTATTTAGCTGCATCCGCTAAAATGGCTAATTTTTGTTGTAATTTCATCTGGCGTTACCCTATTCACTACGCAATAAATGAGCACTGCTCAGCAACAGCGCAATACTGTTATTATATACAGTATCAGTGCCGATGCCAGCCAAACAATCTTTTTAGGGCAAAGCGTGCGTACAAGTGTGTGTAATAACTAGAAGACAACGGATGAACCTATGAAGACGCTGCGACTAACCTTGATGATCTTGTGGGGTATATGCTTTACCGGAGACGCTATGGCTATTGAAGAACCTAAATACACACTTATAGAGAAGTCGGATAATATTGAGTTGCGAGTGTATGAGCCAAAAATTATTGCCGAAGTGACCGTATCAGGCACTATAGATGAGGTAGGAAGTAAGGGATTCAGACTCATCGCCGACTATATTTTTGGCAATAACACGACAGCAACAGGCAGTAATAGAGAAATCAGCATGACCGCGCCGGTCACAATAAAGCCAACATCTGAAAAAAGTGCCATGACAGCGCCAGTAACACTGCAAGCTGAACCCACCTCTGATAACAGTCAGACATCTATGACCGAAACCACGTGGAAAATGTATTTTGTGATGCCGAGTGAATATAGCCTAGAGACGTTGCCCACGCCTAATAACTCTGCGGTAACTTTGAAACAAATATCGGCAAGCAACTATGCGGTGATTCGTTTTTCGGGCTTTACTGGTGAGAAAAAAGTTGCGAAGAAAACGGCAGAGCTAACTGCATGGCTAAAGAAGAAGAGCATCACCCCCACTGGTACGCCGGAGCTAGCCCGTTACAACCCACCGTGGACTTTGCCTTTTTGGCGACGGAATGAAATCATGATTGAATACTGAGTAACACACTATAATCAATGTGTTATTTTTCAGTAAAAAAGTCTAGGCAAGTCTCAATAGATTTTTCTTGTATCCATCCGTAATGTTCAAAGATATTTTCTACTGATACGCCTAAGGCACGTTCAAACTCAAGCGGGTGATCACCCGTCACAAGACAGGAGGGCCAATAGTCACTGAAGAACTGAAATCTGCGATGACTTATCTCTCTAGTTTTACAGAGACATAAAATGGTTAGTAGATAGCTGGGCCAACACTATCACTAAAAAATAAATACCTCATTTTTACCTCAAAACCCGCATTTACTCGTCATAACCCACCAGATACACTATAGCCATTCATAATGCCTAAGAAATGCACTGGCACTTAGCATCCTCTGAATTTTGTATTACGATGGCAAAAGAGGCTCTTTTTCTATAATAATCAACAAGTTACGTAAAGCATGGCGCCCATAATCGGTTGATTAATACATTGCAGATACCGCTACCTATATAACTATTTATATAACCATCCATAATAGCGGCTTAAACTGGCTGTAAAATCACGCAATCGGCGCTATTATTCATTACAAGCAACACTCTTGAATCAATGTGCGGGACTAATGCGAAACTAACAAGGCGGATGCATGAAGAATATATCTAAAGAAGAACTGATGCGAAATCAAGAGAAGATTCGCGTAGTCAGGCAAGACGCCCAAAATAGACGACGAAAAGAGAGCTCAGCGATACGCCAATCTATTAGCTGGGGGCTAAAGCCTGTTAGACAGCTTTTTAACATGTGGAGATTTTATCGATTTAATCTACGTCGCGAAAAGATCACACAAGACTATATGGCAAAGGATGGCTTCAAAGGTGTTCAATTAGGTTGCGGGCCGAACAGAATCGATGGCTGGATTAATAGCGACATGTTATACGATCGCCTACCCTTTCAAACACACAATCCTATTGAGGACTTGATCGACTTTCCAATAGACATTACACAAAGGTTGCCCTTTGCTGACAATTCATTAGATGCAATTTATGCAGAAGAATTGATAGAACATGTAGATCTTCATAGTGCTCGTATCTTTTTCAAAGATGCTAAGAGAGTATTAAAACCTACTGGAGCGTTACGTATGACGACCCCAGATATAAAGCAGGTTTGCCGAATGTATCTTGGAGAAATGGATGGGTTTGACCTCGAAGATCATAAACCTTATTGGCTAGAAGAAGAATGGGGACACGAGATATGGCTTAACGGTATGTTTCGTTATTGGGGTCATCAATTTTTATGGAGCTTTGATACCATCAAAAAAGAATTGGTTGATGCCGGTTTTAGCGATGCAGTCGAATGTGATCCACTCAAAACACAGTCCGGAATCAGCGAATTAGACAATATTGATACCCGCTTTAATCCAGATGAAGCGTTATCTGAATTTCAAGCTGCGACAACATTAATTATTGAAACCAAATCCACATAACCTATGTAAATGTGTTTATTACGTATGGCGGGCTCACCGCCATACGTACAAAATCCTACATTGGTTCGCCAGCGACAAAAAAGCCTAGACACTCCTCGATTGATTTTTTTTGAATCTCTTCGTAATGTTCAAAGATGTTTTCTACTGTTACTCCTAAGGCACGCTCAAACTCATCCTGACGACTTAGCCCGGTTATCGCACCAGCTGATTCGACACCTAGGTTCGACTGAAAAATACCTGCTGCGCTAACGGGTAAAAAATCCTCGTATAAGATGGGATCAAAACGTACGTGGCCGCTTTCTATTAATGAGTCAATACCGTGTTGGTGATCCATAGGTTTATTGATTAATTTACCCTCAACAGAAAAATAGAAATACGCTAAGCCTTGCTGACGTATAGTAGGGTAATCATCGGGAAAAACTGTAAACTCTTCACTCAAAATCGCATTATATTGTTCTGCATTATTGCCATCTCCATCAGGTATGATTCGAGTGCGCGTCTGACATAGAAGACGATCATACAATGCCTGTCCTTTAGGGGTTAATGCTAGCCCTCGTTGTTCAATCTCTCCAAAACGAGCCGTATGCGCACGTAAAGCACTTTCGTGTTCCTCACTTATTTCACCCTTATTATCTTTAGTCGCAGGGAAAACAACTTTTTCGCTTAAGGCTTTAAATGACGTTTGCCGTAACAAAATTGGACAACAACGTTTAGGTGGCCCTTCAATTACGGCTTTAGCAGAAATACCACGTTGTGGCATTTCACGTTGAGCGCGATCAATATTTAAGGTTGCTGGTGTTAAATGATTAATATGCGGCCCTTTGAACGAAACAACATCTGCTATCAATGGATGTTGCTGTAATAACTCTTGGTATAACGCCGCATCTACCGCAGCTTCTTGATGCCAACGAAAAACATCTAGCGCTTCTTCGATAAATGTATTCGCATCGCTTTGAGTAAAATCGCCACTAGACTCAAATTGGCTAATTAATGCTAGCAATCGAGAAGAGCATATGTTGCGCAAGGATAAGACTTCTTTCACTTTTTTGCATAAAAATTTATCTTTGATCAAATCAAGTCGAAGCAGCGAAGTAAATACACGAAAGGCATTAATAGAAAGGTCGTCGTGAGAAAGCGGCCTAAATGCCGTCGAATGCACAGGAATACCTGCAACCGATAAATCATAATAACCCACTGG
>JBLHVA010000119.1:0-5907 GCA_047630005.1 Candidatus Endobugula sp.
TTCAATAGGGTAGTGGTTGTCGGCAAGCGCTTGTAATAATTGAATAGTTGAGGCGGGTGTATCTAAACCGACGCCGTTGCCAATGCGCCCATCTTTGGTGGGGTAGTTCGCTAAAATAAAGGCAATACGTTTTTCTGAATTCCCCTTCGTTGCTAATCGGCAATAGGCTTTAGCTAATTGCGCTACACAATGCGCCCGTTCTTGGTGAAGCGCATAACGCACGACAGAAATTTCACAACGTTCACAAAATCTAGCCTCGGCTTTAAAACTAACGGCACGGGTAATAATGCGTCCGTCCATTTCGGGCAGCACAATTTGCATGGCAATATCGCGACTGCGTAACCCTTGGCTATAACTTTTCCAATCACTTTCTGTTGAGCTAGATAATATTAATTGCAGTACTGGAATATTTAGCGCAAACGGTGAAGAAAAATCGGTAGGCTCTGAAGATAAGTCGGGACTAGAAACCGTATGGCTAGCAAAGCCGGTAGTGTTAATAATTAACGAAGTGTCCGTTGCAGCTGTTAGATGATTGACCAGCGCTAAAGACTCTTTGTCTTTTAATGAGCTAATCGCAATAGGCAGTGGACGTAGACTTTGCGCAGTGATTGTGTCAATTAACTGGTCGAACATTTGTGCGTTTGCTGACTGTAAGTGGCTACGATAAAAAATAATTGCGCAAACGGGATCAGTGTTTTTTTTCTGTTTGTTGTTTTTCTTGTTGTCGTTATTATTTTTCTCACTATCGCCTTGCCAATATTTTTCCCAATCGTTTAAATGATATTGATTGTAAGGTTTTTGTGTCCATGATGAAGGAAGGTACAATAAGCTTTTTGGCAGTGTGCGAGGTTCTGCCCATAAATAACTTGTTGGTGAATAAGAGGCCTCTGCATTAATGTCCGTTAAGTTTTTGTCGGTTAAATGGCCACTGGTTAAATTCTCATGGGCTAAATAGCGGCTCGCTAAAAAATGATAAAGATGTCGATGATTTATCGTTCCGCCTTCACGTAAAAAACGCCATACTTTTATCGTTTCTTGTATAGGTGTAGTAGAAATTGAAAACAATTCATTGTCGGGTGTGTCGTCACCCGGAACAATAATGAGTTGACGAGGTGAGAGAGTAGATGATTGCTTCGCCCAATCTTGTAATTGCTCCACTCCGTATTGCCAATAGCTCTCGCCACCAAGTAAAGAAACCACCACAATGGTGGCATGGTCGATCACCTTATTTCGATAAAGATCGAATGCGGCGGGCTTTAATAGCTGCATCCAATTGGCTAAGCGAATAGAAGGAAAATCTTCCGCTAATGCTTCAGCGCTATCGGCTAGTCCCGCCAATGCACTATCGGCAGCCGACAGCAGCACTATTTCTCCGGGTGTTTGCCCTAGATCAATGATGCCCTCGTCGTCGGTAAAGCCGCCGGGTTGTGCTGCGAGTAAATGCATAGTGTTTTTTTAGGGTTATTATGAATGGCTAAGCCGCTACGCTAATGACGGCTTTTTGTAATTCGGCGGTAATGTGTTGCTCATTAAGTTCTTTGCCGATAAATACTAATTGTGTTTTGCGCTGGTCTGCATCGGTCCAAGGTCGGTCGAAGTGAGTATCGATACGTCTACCCACGGCTTGCAATACTTGGCGCATGGGTTTGTTGGGTATGGCAATAAAGCCCTTAGCGCGATAGATGCGATATTGATCTAACAGCTGTTTTAACGTAGCTTGTAATAGCTTAGTATCAGTTTCGCCTAAGGTAATAACGAAAGAGTCAAAATGGTCGTGAGCGTGCTCATGATGTTCGCCGTGAGCATGATGGTGATCGTGATGATTATGTATGTGTTTGATTTTGTCTTCTGTCGCCGCTTCAATACCGATCAGTACGTCTAATGGTGCTTCGCCATTATTGATATAGAGTGTTTTCACTGCGTCGGGGACTTTATTGTTGATAATGGCGTTAACGGTTTCTCGTTGCGCTTCGTTTAATAAATCATTTTTACTGACGACAACTAAGTCAGCGGCGCTGAGTTGGTCGTCTAATAATTCTTGTAAGCTGGGGTCGTGATCAAGGCTTTCATCTTGTAAACGTTGCTCTTGCACTTTATCAGTATCGTGAGCAAAGCGACCGGCGGCTACGGCAGGGCCGTCGACCACAGTAATGACGGCATCGACAGTACAGTGCTGCTTTATTTCTGGCCAGTTAAACGCTTGTACTAATGGTTTGGGTAAGGCGAGGCCTGAGGTCTCAATTAAAATATGGTCAATATCATCGCGGCGGGCAACCAGTTCTTGCATCACCGGTAAAAATTCTTCTTCAACCGTGCAGCAAATACAGCCATTAGCGAGTTCGTAAATACCGTTGCTACTTTGTTTTGGGTTCGCGGAATCGTCATCACAATCGAGAGGGCATGCTGTAGCAGAGTGACGCAATACATCAGCATCAATATCCAGCTCGCCGAACTCATTCACAATCACCGCAATACGCTTACCGTTGGCCTGCTTTAATACATTGGATAATAATGTGGTTTTACCACTGCCCAAAAAACCAGTAACGATAGTGGTGGGGATTTTATTTAATTGCATCAATAAGCTCCTTACTCCAGAACCGCTAATAAAACTTAGGGGGTCTGTATAGATAAATTCAAGGCTAAAAAGAAGATGCGGAGGTGGAGTGAGGTAGGTCAGTCGTTAGGTGCGATAAAAGCATTGCCCAGAGAGGGGTTCGCCTAGCGATACACATCAATAATACTTATCTTATGAATGTGTATTTTATACGCGGTTATAACATTAGCGTACATATCTGTTCGACTGGTATCTACCCCGATTGCACACCCCGACCATCAGGTTTATTGATTAAGGAGTTGCTAATTAAGTCTGGATAAGTTTTTGCTGAGATAAATAAAACTGCTCCTGCGTTTTATCTTTACCCCGCGTCCATGTGGGGCAAAATAATCGTATTTGAGGCGAAAACTGAAGGTAATAGCGAGCTATTTCTCCAATTACCAATGGCTTCCGCTCCTGCTCACGCCAATTACCTACATCCATGTAGGCAACGAAAAATACGGTTATTCTAGCTATCAAAAAAAATCATGACTTGATTGGCAGCTCCTTTAAGGCAGGTCTACTGGCTTCCAGCTCAAATGTTACCGCTACCTTCCCAGAAAAAATCCAGTGGTTTCAAGCGGTTAACTCGCTGGTTACAGTTGCGGGGACAGCTGCCAACAGGCATTCCCTATTAATCTTGCAAAGAACCTTTAATCAAGAATGCATTGTATAGCTATTCCCCTAACCAATCTAATACAAAAAGCGGTTATTTTTTTCGTCTGTAGTCATTGTTCAACTTGATAATAGATCAGCTATTATCAGTGTTGGGCGCCTATCCAGTCAAAAAAATCCCTCATTTTGTTGTTGTTAATTGTTTAGGGGGATAGCGATAAAGAAAATAGGGGCAGAATAAGAAGTATTAAGTTGTATAATCAGCCTTATCTATGACTACTATTGACGAGCTATTGTGTAATGACCTTATTAACCGACAATCTTTTATCAAACAAGCACGAAGAAAATTACCATTTGTTTTTTGAAGATGCTGTGAATACTGGCTGCGTCTGGGGCTTGCAGCACGAAGATGGAAGTTGGGCCTTATCTGCATCAGAAAAATATCCAGAAACTAATGTCATGCCTTTTTGGTCGCAGCCAGAATTTGCGCAATGTCATGTTGGTGATGATTGGGCAGAACACGAAGTGGTAGCTATCTCATTGGAAGAGTTTATGGATGACTGGCTGACGGGAATGCATACCGATGTGGTGTTGGTGGGCATTAATTGGAATGCAGAGTTGGAAGGTGAGGAATATGAACCATTAGATGTGTTGGGGACGTTTGAAAGTGATTATTTGTCGTGAACGTTAGCTGGGTACCGGACCTAGCCCAGCTGACAATAGGCGGTATTGTTGATGATAAAACATTGTAGATTTATAGGTAATTTAATAAATGTAGGAAAAAAATTATGACGGGTAGAGCTTTACGCAATGTCGAAGTGGCACAAAAAACTTTTTTAAGCCCAAATATGCTGCGCATTATTTTATCGGGTGACGCGCTAAGAGATTTTCCTGAAGACTTCGAAAGTGGTTATGTCAAACTACGGTTTTTAGCCGATGCTAATGAGGCCTACCCTGTTGATGTTAGCGATAAAATATTGGAAAAATTAGCTAATCCTAAACCTCGCTTACGCTCCTATACTATTCGTGCTTTCGATCAAAAAAAGTGTGAACTCACTCTCGATTTTGTCGCCCATGGTGATAATGGCCCTGCATCTGCTTGGGCATTGTCGTGCGGTGTGGGTGATAGTATTAGTATTGACGGTCCAGGCCCTGCTAAATTAATTAACATGGACGCGGATTGGTTTTTTCTAGTGGGTGATATGGCTGCCTTACCGGCGGTCAGCGTTAATATAGAAAAACTTGCCGCAACGGCAACCGGGTATGTGGTGATAGAGGTGTTGTCGGAAGAAGACAAAGTGCCTTTAGTCGTGCCTAACGGTATATCTGTACATTGGGTTGTGAATGCGCATTCCGATTCGCCCAATGCTTTTTTGGCCGATAAAGTGCGCTCATTAGCTTGGCATGAAGGCGAGCCTTCGGTCTGGGTTGCCGCTGAGTTTACTGCGATGAAAAACTTGCGGCAGTACTTTAAAGTAGAGCGTAAAGTAAAAATATTTTAGCGTTGCTATTTACCTCGTATAGTATTGTTAGTGCTCTATTAAATTGCATTATAAAAAAGCACAGCTGTCTCGTTAACTTAATATCGTCATGCCGGGCTTCGATCTCCAAGTAAGGAGCAAGTACAGCGCAATGTCTGGAACATTGCCAGTAGGCCCAGTATCCAATCAGAGCCTGAAAATACTGGATGATGAAAGCCTTCCCTGGCTTTCATCCTCTGGGCCCTCTCATACGGTTCAAGTCTGTTCCTGCAGATTTTGTCCGGATAAGCAAAAAATGCTTTCCGGAATGACGCGATCTTATTTTGATTGTCATGTCTCTTACCCATCATGCTCGTCATGCCGGACTCGATCCGGTGCTGGCTGTTCGTCGTCTGTATGGCTTAGTGCGTGTTTTCGTAATAGTTAACGGGAAAGTAGTGATAAAAAATTTTATTTCATGGTGCTAAAACTCAAGTTCCCGCAGTATGCTTACCGAGACGTGAATTTTTTATCAGTCATGCTGAATACTTTATCGGAGCCATATTATGAGCGTTTTTACCAGTGGCATGTGGATAAAATTTAAGATGATTGCAAAAGTATTGTTTTTTAATGCCGGTGATATTGTCGGAGGATACGCATAAATAAATGAGACGGTTTTCGCTGTAGGAGATTTTTTTTACTTGATCTCAGCGTGTAGTGCAAAGTATTGTGGTGATGTATTTTTATTTTAAAAGGTATTTTTGTTATATGTGAAGTGTTTTATATTCGCAAAAACGTTTAAAAAGGCAGGGATAATTATCTTTTACTTGAACTTAGTAGGGGTAAAGTATTATCTTTGGTGACACAACTTTGCTGAAACAGTGAGCTTATGCTAATGTCAGCTGCTACACTTTACGATAAAGAGGGTTTTTTTGTTCAAACGTGGATGCTTTTACATGACAATAACATTAGCGTTCTTTTTATAATAGATGGAGGAGTATGTTAATCCGTTAACATGCAGATATAATTCTTATGATTCAGAATAACGATATCTTAGCAAGAACCTCTCATTTGTCTGTGCAGTCGGATTCGCATAAACATGCCCATCATCAAATTATTATTGGTATTTCAGGCGAAGCGAATTTTGAAATTGAGGGCGTCGGCGGTAAAGTAGATGGCTATTCAGGTTGCATTGTGCCATCGAACGAGCGGCATAGCTTTTGTGGTAGTGATGGCAAT
>JBLHVA010000120.1:0-5906 GCA_047630005.1 Candidatus Endobugula sp.
GGCGCTAATGCGTAGGGAATGTCGGCAACTAAAAAACAATTATCGTTCCAAGCCGAATATTCATGATGACTGCCAGCAGGAATAATAGCCGCTTTTTTCTCGTTAACTTCGCCACCGTGATCATTAATAGATAAGGATAGAGTGCCTATTAAAGGCAGGACGAGTTGATGATAGTGGTGGTCATGCTTCTTGCCTTCATCGTCATAACGTTTAATGTCGAGGCGAATCGCTGAGTTATTCATAGTCTACTAACCTGTTTTCAGTGACTATTCTAAAGTGATTATTCTAAAGTGACTAGTCTAAAGTGATTGTTCTACAGCGACTATTTACAGAAGGGAATGCAAAAGGGAATGTAAAAGGGATGTAAAAGCGGATGAAAGCACCATAGTCCGCCGTCATGGCTTTTTATTCCTCGTCCGCCACACGTATACGTTCTAAACGTGCTTCTTCTTCCGCGAGTGCGGCTTTAATTTCTTCTAGCACTGCATCAACATCGGCGTCGTCGTCATCTTCAATACATTCGCCTGTGAGTGGGTATTCAGGGTGGAGTTCGCCTTCTTCGTATAAGTCCCACATTTCTTTCGCGTATCGAGTGTTTAGCAGGTCGGGTGCGTATTGCCCATAGTAGTTCTTCATGTTTTCTACATCGCGGGTGAGCATCGCTTGCGCATTATTATTAGCAGCGGCATCAACGGCTTGTGGTAAATCAATCACGACGGGGCCGTAGTCATCTACTAGTACATTAAATTCTGATAAGTCACCGTGAACAATGCCGGCGCATAGCATACGCATAACGTACAGCATCATCACGGCATGATCTTCTTCGGCCTGTTCTTCTGTCATACCTACATCGCCAAGGCGAGGGGCAACATCACCGGCATCGTCAGTGACTAGCTCCATCAGGAGTACGCCGTCAAAGCAGCCATAAGGCTTGGGTACACGTACACCCGCATTGGCTAGGCGATACAGCGCGTCGACTTCGGCATTTTGCCAAGTGTCTTCTTGCTGCTTGCGGCCAAATTTAGAGCCTTTTTCCATGGCCCGGGCGCGGCGGCTATTGCGTACTTTTCGGCCTTCTTGATATTGAGCCGCTTTTTTAAAGCTGCGTTTCACCGCATCTTTATACACTTTTGCGCAACGTATCTCATCACCGCAGCGCACGATAAAAACATCGGCCTCTTTGCCACTCATCAATCGACTAATGACTTCATCGACTAATCCATCGTCCACTAATGGTTGTATGCGTTTTGGTGTTTTCATAAAAAGACTACGTTTAAGGTTATGTGTAAGATGTATTACTGATCAAAAAGAGTTAACTAAAGGATATCTGTTGACCGCTAATTTGAGCGCTTTCATCGCTGAGCAGGTATAAGTATAACGGTATTAGCGCGCTTGTGGGTTTTACCGTAGCAGGATCTTCTGCAGGAAAGGCTTGGCCGCGCATGTCTGTGCGAGTGGCGCCAGGATTCACACTGTTGACACGTATTTTACAGGTGTCTTCTAATTCATCTGCCAATGTTTGCATGAGGTTTTCTAAGGCCGCTTTAGATGCTGCATATGCCCCCCAATAAGCACGGCCTTTTATGCCGACGCTAGAGCTGGTAAAGATAATGGATGCGGAATCGCCAAGGCGAAGCAGGGGAAGTAAGTATTTGGTTAAGGCAAAAGGGGCCGTCACATTGACTGCCATTAGTTTTTCCCACACGTTTAACGAGTAGTTACCTATAGACGTGCGTTCACCTAACTCGGCTGCGCAATGAATTAAGCCGTCTAATTTTCCGTACTCGGCTTCGATGCTGTCGCGAATTGTTTGGTAATTTGCATCTTTCGCGGTTTCAAAATCAATAGGCACGATAGCAGGCTGCGGTGCATTGGGATGATCGTTTTCTATCTCGTCATAAATTCTTTCCAATTTTTCTACGGTGCGTCCCATTAATATAACGGTTGCCCCGTGAGCGGCAAAACACTTTGCTAGCGTGCGGCCAATGCCCGCGCCTGCGCCTGTAACGGCGATTATTTTACCGTTTAGTGCATCGCTTGATGGCGTAAAGTTTTTCCATAAATCCATAAATATATTACCCAATACTCTTTGATATTATTGTTGATACTGTTGAATGATCGACCAAATGTCATCACTATTGTGCGCAATATGATTGGCGTTCCATGAAGCGATATCGTCATCGGGTTTAGTATAACCAAAGGTGACGGCGATAGTGGGGCTGCCTGCGCTGATACCACAATCGATATCCCGTTTATGGTCACCAATATAAATCGCTTCTTTTGGTTTGCAGGCCACTTTGTTACACGCTAGTAATAGTGCTTCGGGATCAGGTTTGGCTTTACTCACGTGATCGGGACAAAGGACTAGATTGGGGTGCACAGATAAATTTAGATTTTCTAAAATAGGGTCGGTAAAACGCGAGGGCTTGTTAGTAATAACGCCCCAAAAAAGCTGAGCCTGTTTAATTTGCGAAAGTAGGGCGTCAATACCGGGGAAAAGTACGCAATGTTTACCCATGTGCTCGGTATAAATGTCGAGCAAGCGCTGATGGCGTTCGTGAAAACCCTCGTCGCCCACTTGCAAACCAAAACCCAGTGTCGTTAGTGCGCGTCCACCATCGGAAACGGTAGCGCGAATAGCGGCTTCATCAACTCGAGGTTGTTGATATTCATCCATAAGTTGATGCATGGTGACAAAAAAATCTGGCGCACTATCTAATAGTGTTCCATCGAGGTCAAAAAAAACGGCTTTTAAATACATGGTAATCGCTACTGCTTATAAGTTGCTTATTATGGGTTGCTTGCTTTTGTCACGTGAACTAAATAATTCACGCTAACATCATTTGGGTGTAAGCGATATTTTTTGGTGAGTGGGTTGTAAGTCATGCCGGTAATTTCTTGCCAAGACAAACCTGCATCCCGCGACCATTGAGCAAGCTCCGATGGCTTAATAAATTTTGAATATTCGTGCGTGCCCTTGGGTAATAATCGTAATACGTATTCTGCGCCAATAATTGCAAAGACGTAAGATTTGGGGTTGCGGTTGATGGTTGAAAAATATACATCGCCGCCGGGCTTTACTAGTTTCGCGCAGGCTGCTATGACTTGGCTAGGGTCGGGTACGTGTTCAAGCATTTCTAAGCAGGTAACAATATCGTACTGTTCTGGCTGCTCTTCGGCTATTTCTTCGGCGGTGATTTTTCGATAATTGATTTTCACGCCGCTTTCTAGGCTATGTAAGCGCGCGACACTTAATGGTGCTTCGCCCATATCAATACCGGTAACGTTTGCTCCACGTTGTGCAAGTGATTCACTTAAAATACCGCCGCCGCAACCAACGTCTAATATGTTTAATTCAGCCACTGGAGAACGCTCATCAATAAAATTGGCGCGTAATGGATTGATGTCGTGTAGTGGTTTAAATTCGCTGGTTTTATCCCACCAACGTTTGGCGAGAGCTTCAAATTTTGCGATTTCTTGCGGGTCTACATTCGCGTGATGGCTCATTGTATTTTACCTGTGTATGTCGTTATTTCTTAAAGTTGCTGTGGTCGCTATAAAGTAGTCGCTATAAAAGACGTCGTTGTTAATCTTTCGCTAGTCGTTGTCGCCACTCTTTGGCGTTGCTGGAAATTTCTTTGGTGTTCACGGTAGTGAGTTGACGTTCTTGCATCAATAATTGCCCATTCACCCAGCTATGGCTAATACGATGGCCGTTATGGGTGTAAACCACCTGAGATAAAATGTCGTGTAGTGGCGCGTGCTCAATATCGTCTAGCTTAACGGCAATAATATCTGCGCACTTGCCTACTTCTAAGCTGCCAGTGTCGCTCTCTATTCCCATCGCAATCGCTCCATTAATGGTGGCCATTTCTATCACTTGTTGTGCGCTTAATGCAGCAGCATCTTCGGCAACGGCTTTTCCTAATAGGGCAGCGGTGTGCATTTCGCTAAACATATCGAGATTGTTGTTGCTGGCTGCGCCATCTGTTCCTAGCGCGACGTTAATGCCGGCCTTGAGTAATTTATCAATGGGGCAAAAGCCGCTAGCCAGTTTTAAGTTGGATGCGGGACAATGAATAATATGTGCGCCGGTTTCTTGTAATAGAGTGATGTCGTCATCGTTTATTTGCGTCATATGCACGCATTGCGTAGTGGGGGTGAGTACTTGTAAGTCATATAAGCGTCGAATAGGGCGCTTGCCGGACTCTTTAAACTCAGCTTCAACTTCGCCTTTGGTTTCGTGTAGATGTACTTGAATGCCGCTTTGGATTTCTGGTGCAAGGCTGGCGAGTCGAGCAAATGTATCGTCACCCACGGTATAAGGTGCATGAGGGCCAAAGATAACGTTAATGCGTTCGTGGTTGCGGTAGTCGTCTCTTAGCGTGAGGCCTTTACTAATATAGTCGTCAGGGCCGCTGCCCCACGCGCAAGGGAAATCAAAAACCGGAAAGGTAATTTGGCAGCGCATGCCAGAGCTATGTGCAGCGGCAGCGGTTTCTTCGGGGAAAAAATACATGTCAGAAAAGGTAGTCGTGCCGCTACGAATCATCTCTGCAATGGCGAGTTCTGCCCCTTGTTTTACAAATTCAGCAGATACATGCTTGGCTTCTGCTGGCCAAATGTGATCATTCAGCCAAGTATCTAAGGCTAAGTCATCCGCATAACCTCGCAATAAGTTCATTGCTGCATGGCCGTGTGCGTTAATCAGGCCCGGCATGACTACGTGTTCTTTAAGGTAGTGTTCGGTTGTTGCTGAAAAGAGTTGCCCTATATTGTCTGTAGGCTTTATGGCAATAATACGGTTGTCGTTGATGACCAAGGAGCAGTCGGTTAATACGGTGTTTTTGGGGACAACAGGAATTATCCATTTTGCGTGAATAATCAGGTCAACAGTTTGAATAGCCATAAGCGATGTTTGAATAGTCATAAGAGGTGTTTGGTTGTTGTAATGATGTATTAAATAAATAGTAATACGCCTTATTCTAACGGTAATTACCATGGTAAAACACCGTTATACGGTATGTTGTTGCCCATGTTGCGTTTTTTGATGACGAATTTTCTGTAGGGTGTCTATTTTTATAAAAAATAGACGTTTATGGCTAGATTTATGGTGATTAATCAGCCATAATTTTCGTGCTTGTCATTTGTGGGCAAGCACTACTCATTATTGTTAATTAATTTAGGTTTTATACGCGAATGAACACACACTTATCAACTATTGCTGTATTAGCAGTGACCCTGATTAAGTCGATGTATCATACCGTCGCCACCAAGCGAATTTGGTGGACGACTACTACCGCGCGCCTAATGCAATAGCAATACATCTACTTTGGCCGCGGAACATGTCGCGGCCACTGTCTCCAAAGTTTCCTTTTACTTTCCCAAACAGTTCCTCGACAAGCCACGGTCTTCTACTTTTTTAGGAGAATATTATGTTGGTTGTTAAAAATAGCAAATCTTTATATCACGGTTTTTTAAGTCTATTCATTGCGTGTGTTACTGCATTGCGTGAGCAAAGGCGTAGAGAGCATTTTACTCGTGAAATGCAGCGTCTAGATTCGCACTTATTAGCGGATATTGGATTTCGTCGCCAAGGTGGTGATGTGCTGGTATCGCTAAAGTCTGAAAGCGTAGCTGTGAGCAATGCACTGGCAAGAGGTCGTCGTCGACAGGCGCGCCTTAAAGCTGCATTCTTAGTGAGAAGAAGGCAAGTATTAAGAAATGGGCGATCTGGCCCGTAGTGGTGAAGAGGGGAGGGTTTGGGATCCTCTCCTCATTCTCTCTCCGTCTCTCTCCGTCTCTCTCCGTTTCCCGTCATGCATTTGTTTTTTGTCGGATCCATCCATTTGCCGTATAAAATGCGTGTGTTAAAATTGGCCCTCTGCTGTATTTCTTGTCTCTTG
>JBLHVA010000121.1:0-5811 GCA_047630005.1 Candidatus Endobugula sp.
AAGGCTGCCTGCAATTGATTTTAGTGGTCACAACCTTCGCTATGTACATGTCCATGCTCTAGCTCATCGGCAGTGGCTTCACGTACGTCGGTGACTTCAACGTCAAAGTGTAATGTTTGGCCGGCCATAGGGTGGTTACCATCAACGGTAATTTTGTCGCCATCAATACTTTTCACTTCGATAATTTGCATGTCGCCTTCTGGGGTTTGTGTCTGAAACTCCATGCCTACTTCAATGTTCTCTACGCCAGCAAACATATCTTTAGGAAGTTCTTGGATTAGCCCAGGGTTGTACTCGCCATAACCATCAATAGGCTCAACGGTAACTGATAATTTGTCGCCGGTGGTTTTGCCATCAAGTTCTTTTTCTAGGCCCGGTACGATGTTCTGAGCGCCATGTACGTAATGTAGTGGCTCTTGGCCTTCGGAAGTGTCTAAGACGTCGCCGTCAGCGTTTTTGAGGGTGTAATGGATGCTAGCGACTAAGTCTTTGCTGATTTGCATGGTGGAGTCCTGTGGTGGATAAGGTAGATAGTAGGCGGTTGCCGGTTAGTTGAATGTTTGGTTGCTCTATTTAATTGCCTTTTACGGGAATATTGTTAACGCTAGCGGTGTCTAAGTTGATCGCGAGTGTTTGCTTATCGCCGTTGTATTGCTCTAATTTTGCCAACAGGTTACTCCAGTCTTTTGCAAACCAAATATAAGTGGTTTTTTCTTGGTTTTCTCTGATCACTTTTATTTTGATGGTGTTGAGAGAGCCTGAGTTGGTGTCGATAGTTTCCTCGCCAAGTGTTTCAAAGCGATAGTTTTTCAGATTGCCTTTATTGACAACGGTGTATTCGAAACCGCTGTGATTGGCTAGTAGGTCTTGTTGGAGTTGTAGCTGATAATTGAGCTTATCTAAGGTGTGAGTTATTTGTGTGATAACGCGTTTTTCGCCATTATTATCGCTATTAATCGTATTGTCAGTACTGTTGAACGCTAGGCTTTGCTCGCGCTCTTTTCCAAAAGCTGTTTGAAAGTAGCGGTATGATATAGGGTGGATTTTTCCCTCTTTCCAATTAAAAATAGAAGACTCTTCTACTTTTGCGGCCCAAGAAGTGGCGTTAAATGAAAGTGCGAATTCGCCACTGTCTAAGATTTTCAATTCTCGACTCGCCTTTACTGCAAAGCCTTTGATGCTTGCTTTGTAGTTAGCCGTAAATATAACGGGAGTGTGGTTTTCAGTAGGGAGAGTGGGGGCGGCTGTTTCCGTAGTGCTATCTGTATTGGCTGTAACGCTATGAGCAAAGGTCAGTGTTGCTGCGGTGAGCAGTGTGGCAACAAGTGGTGCCCAGAGGTTTTTTGGGGTGGGCGCTTGAGTAGGTAAGTTGAATTTAACGACTTCATTCATGATGATGTTTCCTTGATGTTATGCGTTTGCGTTCGTGCCATTTATCTGACCGCATTTTATTTGATAGCCATGGGTTGCTAAAGGTTCGTTATCTAATAGTACTTTTTGTGTGTCTTGAGGGTCTAAGCGTAAGCGTTGGGTGGCAAACCACTCGACAGCCATAGGGTAGATAACATGCTCTTGCGCTTGTACGCGTTTAGTTAGTGTGTCGACCGTATCGCCTGTAACGACGGGGACAATGGCTTGAATAATCGTAGGGCCGCCATCAAGCTCTTCAGTCACAAAGTGTACGGTGACACCGTGTTGATGATCGTTGGCATCTAGCGCCCGCTGATGGGTGTGTAGCCCTTGGTACTTAGGGAGTAGTGATGGGTGGATGTTAAGCATTCGCCCTTGATATTGGCGTACAAAGTCAGCCGTTAATATGCGCATAAAACCCGCGAGTATCAGGAGGTCAGGCTGGTATTGGTCTATAGTCGCTGCTAATGCTTGATCAAATAACTCGCGGCCGTCGTAATCACGATGATTAACGACTTGATGAGGGATACAGGCTAAATCGGCACGCTGCAAGCCATATACATCAGGCTTATTGCTAATTACCCCGACAATAGAGATCGGTAGTTTTTGTTGTTGACCATCTATAAGGGCCTGCAGGTTTGAGCCGCTGCCTGATATCAGTACAACAACACGGCAGCTTCCGTTGCTGGGTGTGGTGTCATGTGATGCGGATGATGCCATAGCTATATTGCTTCTAATGCCTTGGTTGTTGGTTGGCTTATATTGGCCAGTTTATTTTAAAAGCACTTGCTCTTCGTTCTCTTGAGCCGCAGCAACATGTCCAATCACCCATGCGTTTTCACCCGCATCGTTGAGCAATTGTAGCGCTTGTTTTTGTTTGTCCGCGTCAACGCAAATCACCATGCCGACTCCGCAATTGAGCGTACGATACATTTCGGTTTGCTCGACATTACCGGCTTGCTGTAACCATTTGAATACGGCAGGGATTTCCCAGCTAGCGGTATCAATTACTGCACAACTATTTTCTGGTAAGACGCGAGGTAGGTTTTCTAGTAAGCCGCCGCCAGTAATGTGTGACAGTGCATGCACTGGTACGTGCTTCATTAGGTTCAGCAACGACTTCACGTAAATACGTGTCGGTGCCATTAGCGCGTCTTTTAGTGGTATGCCACCCACTTCTTGGTCAAGGTCGCCTTTATTGGCGTGTAGATTGTTTACTTCTAAAATTTTACGGATAAGGGAGTAGCCGTTAGAATGTGGGCCGCTTGATGCTAGGCCAATTAATACGTTGCCTGTAGCGACGTTACTGCCATCAATAATCTCGTCTTTTTCTACTACGCCAACACAGAAGCCAGCAAGATCATAATCTTCGCCTTCATACATACCGGGCATTTCGGCAGTTTCACCGCCGACTAATGAGCAGCCAGATTGTAAGCAGCCTTCGCCAATACCGGTCACTACATCCGCTGCCACATCGATGTTGAGCTTGCCGGTTGCATAATAATCAAGGAAGAACAAAGGTTCAGCGCCGGCGACAATTAGGTCGTTGACGCACATCGCTACAAGATCAATACCGATAGTGTCGTGCTTTCCGAGGTCCATCGCTAAGCGCAGTTTAGTGCCCACGCCGTCTGTACCTGAAACGAGTACTGGTTTTTTATAACCTTCTGGTAATTCGCATAATGCGCCAAAGCCGCCTAAACCAGCCATGACTTCGGGCCTGCGTGTGCGTTTAGCAACGCCTTTAATGCGTTCGACTAAAGCAGTGCCGGCATCAATATCGACACCTGCATCTTTATAGCTGATAGAAGGGGTGTTGGCAGAAGGCGTATTGTTCATAGAGGAGAGGACCGTTGTTTGTAGTTGAGTCTGGTGATTGATAGTAAATGTGTGTTGCTTATAAGCGTTGTATGCTTATTCGTGGGTTAATTCCTACTTTTCATCATCCACACATTAAAAGGCGTGTATTCTACCAGTTTGCAGGGTTTGATTGACAGTGGATTTTTTACACGATTCTGTCAAACTAGCGCCCATTCGAAATTAGGGTAATTAGTTATGTTGTCGAGTGCACGCTTAACACGCTTTGTAGGTCTACTAAAAGGACTTGTTAATCAAATGTTTCGGCCAATATTGGTTGCTGTTTTATTGTGTCTGAGTATTGGGGCAGGTGTTGCCAATGCTGAAAAAAAGATTGATTTATATATGGATGCCCAGCTTGTCTTAGATCAATCAGATAATCTAAGGCAGCAGGCCATGAGGTCTAGTTTAGCGACGATATTTATCCGTGTAACGGGTAACTCTCAAATTGTTAAGCGTGCCGTTATTGTTCAGGCATTATCTAAGCCGGGTGCTTATGTCAGTCAATACCGCTACAACAGTACAGATGAGGATATTACTATTGCCGGTGCAAGCCGCCCTGCTCAGGAGCTCTGGCTGCAGTTTTCCAAACCGGCTATTCAGCGTGTTTTACAAGCTGCACAGCTGCCTGCTTGGTCAAGTTCTCGACCAGAAATATTGTTGTGGGTTGCGGTTAATGAGTCGGGTAAACGAATCTTGAGTGCAGAATCAGCTCCAATCAATACTTTTAAACGCATCGCAAAATCTCGAGGCTTGCCGCTGGCAATACCTTTGTTAGATCTTGCCGATAGGAGGGCGTTAACAGCCACTAGATTATGGGCGCGCGATGAATTGGCGATTACGCGAGCCTCTGCGCGTTATGGTGCTGATGGTGTGTTGGCGGGGCGCATAATGTCGGTATCTGACGGCCTGCAGCGTGGCAATTTTGTCCTTATGTATGAGGGGCGCCAATATGATTATAGTGCTGAAGGCGAGAGCGCGACGGTAGTGATTCAAAAAATCATGGATCAGTCGGTAAATACTTTGGCTAATGCAAATGCTGTCATTGCCGTTGGCGATAATGTCGCACCACATATTGTGATGGCGGTTGATAATATTGTTGAGTTTTCTTCCTATACTGAATTACTTGAAAGTTTACGTGATATTTCTTCTGTTCGTCATGTGATGGTGCAGGAGGTTAATAGTCACTACCTTATTATTGATTTACGCTATCAGGGTAGCGCGACCAAACTGCGTAGCCAGTTATCAAGCCTGCCTATATTACAGAGTATGCCGGTGGATCAGTTTTTGGAGCAATACCCTGCAGAAGAGCTTGTAGATAGTACTTCCTCGGAAGCTGCAACAGAAATAAGCGATGTTTCTCCTGCGTTGGATCCTCTCACCACTGATGTTGAGCCTGAAGTGGGAGAAGCGATAGTGATCCCAGCAGTGACGTCAATAGTCACGTCAGTCGTTCCAATCATTGATGTGGCATTTACATGGAGTGGTAGTGCGTCGCGCTAATACCTATGTTTAAACAATTACCACTATCGATGCCGCTATCTGCTGAGGCAATCTTTGAAAACTTCTACATATCAGAAGCTAATCAGCTGACCATTTCGGCGATACAGTCTTTTATGCAGCAGGACGAACACTTTTTTTATTTGTGGGGAGTGGGTAGTGGTGTTAGCCATGTTCTGCAAGCGATCCAGCATGACAGTCCATCATCCAATATCGTTTATTTTTCGTTGCAAGATATGATGCAGTTTCCTGCAAAAGAGGTGCTGGAAGGATTAGATACCGTTGATGTAGTCATTCTAGATGACCTCCAGTGTATAGTCGGTATTACTGAGTGGGAGCAAGCAGTGTTCCACCTTTATAATCGCCTACGCGATGGACAAAAAAAGTTCATTGTGGGGTCACAAACTGCACCAAGAGAACTTACTGTCACACTGGCCGATTTGCATTCGCGCTTGCAGTGGGGAATGAGTTATTCGCTAGTGTCGCTAAATGATGAGGATAAGCGCAAAGCTCTCATTATGCGTAGCCAAAACCTTGGGTTACGCATCAGCGATGACGTCATACAATTTATCTTCAATCATTACAGTCGTGACCTGCGACAGTTGATAGCACTACTGCATCAAATGGATGCCGCCTCATTATCTGAGCAGCGCCATCTGACAATCCCTTTTGTGAAGCAGGTTTTGCAGCTGTAATCTGCCTTTCGTTATTACGTGATACAGCTCACAGTTATGTCACCGTTATCTTTTTTAAAAATGAATAATGTGTCAGAATGATCAAATAATAGGCTGTCGATTTTTTCTGCATTCATATCCTATCCATTAGTTTTTATCGTATTACTCTCATCATATATAATCGTTTTTTAGAAGGATCTTGTTCTTATGTACCTCTCGAAAGTTAGCAAGCAATACGTTGTTGTTGTCGTTTTATTGTTATTAGCGATTTTCTCCAGTGTTATTTATGTTAATAAAAATGTTAGTGCACCTTTGGTAGGCGAGATAGTCGATCAGGCTATAAAAAAGGATGCGGCAAAACATGAAGTAT
>JBLHVA010000122.1:0-5738 GCA_047630005.1 Candidatus Endobugula sp.
GTTAAAAAGTGATACAAGCTCGTGGGCAAGAATAATATGAGTAACCAGCCGACTTTGATTATTCCATTAACGTTGTTTTCATCGTTTGTTTGAAACAGTATTGCCCATGCAAATTGCCAAAAAAAGGTAGTTAAGCATATTATAAGAAAAGCAGTTGTTACTCTATTTAAGCCTTTGGTATTAACAACACACAACCCGAATACCAAAAATAAAGTAGCTGCAATGGTAGGGAGTATGGAATACATAAAGACTGCCTTGGTTGATTTTATAAAAGATCTTATTCAAATATTGTTGTTTTAAATTTGTTTGTTGTCAATCTTGATGCAATAAAAAGCCCCAAATAACGCTAATTGAATTCAATTTTAAGCCCATTATCCACTAAGGTCGAATAAGGAACCACCAGAAGGGGGGCTTTTTTATAGGCGAAGTAGTTGTTAGTTGTGAATAACTCCCCACGGTTGAAAGGGATATTACAATGTCAGGCTTAAGTGATGAAAAATATAGCGATAATCTGTATATCCCAGTTCGTCATTTAAGGTCATAATCAACCTATATTAATACATGAAACAAAGAATAGGGGTTGATATGAATATTGTTTTTTATGGCTATCAAGAAACATCCTTCACGTGGATAGATACTTTAAGAAGGTTATTGCCTAGTGCGGTGATAGAGTATTATTCGGAAGAAGGTATTCTAAAAGCTGATTATTTGATCTGCCGTAATCCTCCACAAAATATTTTAGCGAAGGCTCATCATTTAAAGGCGGTATTTTTTCTTTCTGCAGGTATTGATTACTTTCTACGTTTGAAGGCCGAGGGCCCCTGCGAAGTGTTAGAGCAGGTAGATTGTTATCGACTGGAAGATGCAGGTATGTCGGAACAGATGATGGATTACGCGAGTTATGCAGTATTAAAGTTCTTTCGTCAATTTGATCGTTATGATCAGCAAAATACGTGGCAATCGCATCCTCCTTATTCTAAGGCACGTTTTTCTGTCGGTATTCTTGGTGCTGGTGTTTTAGGGATGGCGGTTGCTCAGCGATTGTTCGCTTTAGGCTTCAGTGTGAATATGTGGAGTCGTAGTAAAAAGGAAGTTGATGATATTAGTTCGTATGCGGGTAAAGAAGAGTTGCCAATGTTTTTAGATCATACGCATATATTGATTAATTTATTACCTCTCAATAAGCATACACACAATATTATTAATGCGGATGTTTTCCAGCGTTTGGCCAAGCCTTCTTATTTTGTTAATTTGGCGCGAGGTGCACATGTTGTGGAGGCTGATTTGGTTCAGGCTTTAGACGCTAATGTGCTTAATGCGGCACAAATTGATGTGGCAGAAATGGAGCCATTACCGGAAGATAGCCCTCTGTATTCCTTATCTAATTTATTTATCACACCACATAACTCGGCAGTGACGCTATTAGATGAAAGTTGTCAGCATATTGCTGAAAAAATACAGAGCTTGTCTCAAGGTGAAATGATATCTGGCAAGGTAGATTGGCATGCCGGTTATTAATTTTTAGGCTGAGGAAACCCTACTTCATAATGCGTAAATAGAGTGCTTGCTTCGCCATAATAATAAGTGTCGTTAATGGCGGTAGCGAGTAGTGCTTGTGTTTCCTGTGGAGGCTCGGCTGTCATTTTCGACACAACGGTGGCAACCATAAAGTTAATTATCGCACCAATCGCACCAAAGGCGTTTGGCTCGATAACCCCATAACGTAAATCACTAGTGATTAAAATACACAATAAGTCTAGTGATTAGTCAGTGTGGACATAAGAATCGATTATCTAATGCTCTTTATTAATATAGCGGCGCGCTTCTTTAGCGGTCTAAAAGTGCTCGTTGTTGAATTATTACAGTTTGTGGTTATTTTGAGGGTGAATTTTTTTATCTAAATGATTGTAAAAGCTAGTACCCTCGAACTCACGTTTGTTGACAAGCAATGTGAATTGTGTAAAATACCGGCTGCTTGAAAGTACGTTTTACTATTTATGAACAAATCTCGATGTCAGACCTTTAGTTTAGACCCTCGTTCTGTTTTTCCATAAGTAATAGCAACACTTCTAGCCCAACAGCATTAATCTATATTGGCTAATGCTTAAAATTACTCTTGAAAAGATAGGATATACATTATGTCTACTACTACTGGTACTGTTAAGTGGTTTAACGAGTCTAAAGGCTTTGGCTTCATCGAGCAAGAATCTGGCCCAGACGTTTTCGCACATTTCAGTGCAATTCAAGGTTCAGGCTTCAAAACCTTGACTGAAGGCCAAAAAGTTGAGTTCACAGTAACTCAAGGCCAAAAAGGTCCTCAAGCTGAGAACATTAACCCAGTTTAATTTATAATAAACTGCGGCAATAAATAAAGGGCAAGACTTCGGTTTTGCCCTTTTTTTATTGCGTTAGATTATTGTTTTACTATTATTACTTTCCGTTATTACCTTTAACTGCGTAATCGAACTTATCGATGACAAGCCACTATAGGATATCCCTTTGAGCGCCACCTCTTTCCAGTCTCTTCCGTTAAATAACTCCTTGCTAGAAAATCTTGAATCTCTTGAATATAAAGAAATGACAGAGATACAAGCACAAAGCTTACCGCCGATGATAGCGGGCGAAGATGTGATTGCCCAAGCAAAAACGGGGTCGGGTAAAACCGCAGCTTTTGGTTTGGCGATGTTAAATAAATTACACGTTAAACGGTTTCGTGTTCAATCGCTGGTGTTATGTCCTACTCGCGAGCTTGCCGATCAGGTAGCAAAAGAGATTCGTCGCTTAGGGCGCGGGATACACAATATTAAGGTGTTGACCTTGTGTGGTGGTGCGCCTTTTGGCCCCCAAATCGGCTCGCTAGAGCATGGTGCGCATATCGTCGTAGGAACGCCCGGGCGTATTGAGGAACACCTGCGTAAAGGGTCGTTGCGGTTAGATGATGTTAGTACTTTTGTCTTAGACGAAGCCGACCGCATGTTAGATATGGGATTTCAGCCGTCTTTAGATGCAATTGTTGATTATCTTCCGACTAAGCGACAAACCTTATTGTTTAGTGCGACTTATCCTGAGCAAATACAATCGATATCTCGGCGTATTATGCATGAGCCAACGCGAATTACTGTCACGACAGCTCACGACGACAATAGTATTGAGCAGCACTTTTATGCCTTAGAAGACGGCGATTCACGTATGGATGCGTTGCAATTATTGTTACTGACGTACCGCCCTAATTCCGCGGTGGTTTTTTGTAACACAAAACGTGAAACCCAAGAAGTCGCTGACGAATTATCGCGCTTGGGGTTTTCTGCCGTAGCTCTGAATGGGGATATGGAACAAAAAATGCGTGATCAGACATTGGTACGATTTGCGAATAATAGTGCGTCAATTCTTGTGGCGACCGATGTGGCGGCAAGAGGGTTAGATATTGATGATCTTGATGCGGTTGTTAATTATCAATTATCCCGTGAAATAGACGTGCATACACATCGTATCGGTCGTACTGGGCGGGCAGGAAGTAAGGGGCATGCGTTTACGCTATACACATCTAAAGAACGCTACAAAGTCGAGATGCTAGAAAAACAATTGTCTTGTGTTGTTGAGCCATCACCGTTACCTAGTCGGTCAGTATTAAGCGAAACGGCATACCAGCCGTCGATGTCGACCTTGCAGATTGATGGCGGTAAAAAGCAGAAAGTCCGTCCGGGTGATATTGTCGGTGCACTGACCGGTGAAGGGGGCATTACAGGAAAGCAAGTGGGGAAAATACACGTTTTTGACAACACCGCATATGTGGCCGTTACTAGAAGTGAAGTGAAAATAGCATTGCATAAGATTGAGCGAGGAAAACTAAAAGGGCGCTCTTTTCGCGTGAGACATATACGAGGTTAGTCGTGAGTGACGTATGTGTTGCGTCATCTATTATTGGCGTAGCATGTCCTCGGTAATCGGGTGGAACGTTGTGGCGGATGCAATGAGGCTGTTAGCCGTTAGTTCAGCTACGCCATAGACCTCCGCCGTCATGTTGTAATCTTTCTTAATCTTTTCTAGTAGCAGGTCAAAGTCACCATCGCCAGATAATAAAATGATGGTATCGGCTGTTCCTGATGCTGCTACGTCCATTACATCTATGGCAATACCTACATCCCAGTCACCTTTAGCCGATCCATCTTTTCGTTGAATATACGGTTTGAGTTTCATCGTGAAGCCGATGTTTTTTAATGCCGATTGAAATTGTAGCTGTTTATCATCACCTTTGTGAATTGCGTAAGCATTGGCGACAACAATGTCGCCTTGTGCTTGTAAGCGTTGCCATAAGTACCGGTAGTTAAGCGGTCTTTTATAGCGATCACGGGTGGTGTAATAAATATTTTGCACATCTACAAAAACGGCAATTTTTTTATTCGCTATCGGCAAATTCACTATGAACGGCGACTAGGCTTATGTGTTGATGCTGTACCACTTTGTCTTCTTTGCCCACTAGGCGCTGCTTTATTTCCGGTTTGGTTGCCTCCTTGATTGTTGTTAGTTCTTCTTCCTTGACTTTGATTGTTACCTGAGCGTCTATTGTTGCTATTCGCTGTCGCATTGGCGTTTTCTGAGTGCGGCTTTTTAGGTTTTTTGGGCCTGGCGGGCGGGCGCAATTTTGATTCAGGTACATCGTGTATGGGTTCATAGCCATCAACGAGCTTTCTTGGAAGTAATCGTTGAATCAATCTTTCGATATCTTGCAGTTGTTGCACTTCATCAGCACTGACTAATGATACGGCTTGGCCTGTTGCGCCAGCGCGGCCTGTGCGGCCAATTCTATGCACATAGTCTTCTGCTACATTGGGTAAATCAATATTGACTACTTGTGGTAGTTGTTCGATATCGAGTCCACGAGCGGCAATATCCGTTGCAACTAATACGCGTACTTTTCCTGCTTTAAAGTCGGCTAATGCTCGTGTGCGAGCGCCTTGGCTTTTATTGCCATGAATGGCAGCAGATTTAATACTGTGTTTTTCTAAAAAGGTCGCTAGTTTATTTGCGCCGTGTTTGGTGCGGCTAAATACTAGGACTTGCTCCCATTTGTGTTGATAAATGAGCTCTACTAATAGGCTCGGCTTTTGTTTTTTATCAACGGGATGTATCCATTGCGTCACGGTGGTAGCAGTGCTGTTTTTTGGCGTAACTGAAATTTCTACAGGTTTATTCACGATAGTTTTTGCTAGGTCACGAATCTCATCTGAGAAGGTGGCTGAGAACATTAAGTTCTGTCGGTTTTCTGGTAATGCCTTCAGGATTTTGCGAATATCGTTAATGAAGCCCATGTCTAGCATGCGATCTGCTTCGTCTAGAATAAGCACTTCCAGTTTATTAAATGACATTGCATTTTGCTGATATAAGTCTAATAGTCTGCCGGGTGTGGCGATAAGAATGTCGACGCCACCGCGTAATTTCATCATTTGTGGATTGATCTTAACGCCACCAAAAACCACTGCCGAGCGTAGCTTAAGATGTTTGCCGTAGGTTTCTACGCTTTCAGCTACTTGTGCCGCTAACTCGCGAGTAGGGGTCAGTACTAATGCGCGTACTTGATTGGCTCTGGCCGGCTGCCCTTTAGATAAAATCTCCAGTAATGGTAGTGTGAATCCAGCCGTTTTTCCTGTGCCAGTTTGCGCTGCCGCCATCACATCGCGGCCTTCAAGAACAACCGGAATTGCCTTAGCTTGAATGGGAGAAGGGGTATCATAGCCTTT